>CAZITS010000221.1:0-6397 GCA_964542185.1 uncultured Pirellulaceae bacterium | reverse complement strand
GGTTGCCTGATGAAACAAAAGACGATTGATGTGGTCTGGCATCGGCGTGCACGCAGGATCCCACCGCGTCATTGGGCCGTGGAACAGTACGCTGAGCACTGGCGACGCGACGGCTGGAAGGTGCGTCATCAATTCGGAATCCCACGCATTTGGCATCGACTGGCTGAGCTGACCCTGCTGCACGTCGATTTGAGTGTTGTTCCCGCAACCTACCGTGATTGGGCTTTGTCCGCCGCCCAGCGTGGACTTGTCTGGAATGCCCGGATCGATGACATCCGCAAGTCCCAGGTTTCTTCTAATTTACTCCAGCCAGACGATAGTTGGACTGGACGAGTCATTGTCAAAACAGACCGTAACTTTGCTGCCCGGCCAGAGGCAGCTCAACGGTTTTCTGTGCACAAAAAAGTCTGGCGCGATGCAGGTTACCCGGCGAAAAAAGAGTACCTGGTCAAGGATTCCCTGGCAGATGTGCCGGCCTGGGTCTGGCGATCACCGCACTGGGTGGTGGAACGCTATTTTGAGCATCACGAAGGCGGAGCAGCGCTCTGGACCCTGACCATCATAGGAACAGAAATGGAGCTGGTTCGCTTCTCCACAGATTCGACAGACACCAACAACCGCCGCCGCTACACCGCCTACGAAGTCCATGAAGTCGATGATGCGCTGCGAACAATGGTATCCCAGCTCGGGATTGAATACGGCAGACTCGACCTGTTCCGCATCGCCGACCGCTGGGAGTTGATCGACGTCAATAAGACTCCTGGTCGATATCCGCGTCAGGACGCGGAGCCGGAACGACAAGCCTTTTACGACCGTCGGATTGCTGACCTGGCACGCGGCTGCCTGCACCAGATCAAATAACAGGCTGTGCGCGCGTTCCACAGGGCTACTGACCCCTGCCGGAAACGGTAATCGACCATAGACGCAGCCGACTCCCCCCGGTACGCCGCAGCAAATACAACGAAAGTGAATTGTTCCCCAGCACGTAACTCCGCAGAACACCAACACGCGACTGCCAGGGGTTGCAGGACGGACCAACGGCGCAGAATCTCCCGCACACAACCACCCGACGTACGAATCAATTAAGATGCAACTGCCGTCATGCGCGAAAAGCTAACGATTCACAGGTAGCGCCTCCGACTCGTCTGCCAGTTCGTGGTACAAAGTTTTGCAAAGGAATTGGTCATGGTGCGTTTCCTGGTGCGTTTCATGGTACTGGGCCTGTGGGCAGCTGGTACGCTCACCGGGTCCTCACAATCGAGTCTCGCGCAAGAATGGACTCGTTTCCGTGGTCCCAACGGATCAGGAATCAGCCAGGCGAAATCGATTCCCACGCGTTGGACCGCAGAGAACTATGAGTGGCAAGTGGCACTTGCCGGCTCGGGCTACTCGTCACCTGTCATCTGGGGAGACCGACTCTTTCTGACCTTGGCGGATGACGACAGTGGCACACGGGCCTTGATCTGTATCAATACCAGAAACGGAAAGCTGCGCTGGAAACATGAGTTTGCTGACGCGGCCTATACGATCCACCAACTCAACAGTCGCGTGTCCGCGACGCCTGCCCTCGACGCGCAGCGCGTCTATGTATTGTGGGGAACCGATGACGAACTGGTCGCCCAGGCACTGACACATGACGGCAAACTGATTTGGACACAATCACTCGGCCCCTACAAATCGCTCCACGGTATTGCGTCCTCGCCGATCGTACATGATGGACAGCTGTTGGTGGCCAACGATCAGGACAAATCCAGCAGCCTCATGGCCTTGAGAGCAGCAACGGGCGAGAAAGTCTGGTCGGTGGCACGCCAGACTACCGCCAACTATTCCACTCCCTGTCTGTTCACCAACGGCGGCCGGGCGACCGAAGTCATTTTCAGCAGTCGAGACAAGGGGCTTTCCGCAGTCGATGTGCTATCGGGAAAACTTGCCTGGGAATTGGCCGTTTTCAAGTCACATGTGGCCGTGGCATCTCCTGTTGTCGCAGACAACTACATCGTCGGGGTCAGTGGTGGCGTCGGCGTACCTGAAGAGCTGGTCACAATTCAGGTACAGCGTCAGAAACCCACTCGCCCGCTGGAACTCTATCGGATCGAACAAACCGCACCGTTTGTGCCCACGCCGCTGGTATATCAAGGCATGTTATTTTCGATCAGTGATGAAGGGGTCGCGATGAGCATCGACCTGGCTGCTGGCAAGGTCCACTGGAAACAACGCCTGCAGAATAAATTCTATTCGTCACCCATCTGCATCAACGGGAAACTCTACATTGCCGCGACAGACGGAGAAGTGGTCGTCCTGGAAGCATCCAACCGATTCCATGTACTCGCCCGCAATCGCCTGGCAGACGGTATGCAGGCCACGCCTGCTGTTGCCGGCAACAGGATGTTCCTGAGAACTTTTACGTCGCTGATTTGCATCGCGGGAACTGGTGGACCCTGATCCAGTACCTTGCTGCTGCAAACAGGATCGCCTCTGAACGTACCGCTGCCCCCGCCCATGTACACCAGCACCGGCAGGTGTCAACAACCGAATCCATTCGTTAGCCTGAGAGGAATAAGCCGCCAGTAATCCACCGACCAGCCAGAGACGACGCTGACTTGGGATTCGTTCACCGACACATCCAGTCCGCTGCTTTGGACCCGTTACAGGAAAGAACCAACCATGGTAATTCTGGCGTTAATTCTGGGATTGGCCGCCGCTGCAACGGTGTGGTTTGTCCTTTTCAAACCCCTGTTCGGTGACAAACACGGGTTCGGAGAATGCCTGGGATACGTTTTGCAACCAGATATCTGGTCGTAGATCCAAGGCAATTTAGGTCACGACTGGTGGTGCACAATCAAATTCAATTTCTGGCTGTGCGCTGGGGGAATTACAGGTTTAGTCACGTTTGGTGTGATCGCGCGAGTGCTCGGCTAACACTCTCTGCGCCTGCGCGCTGCGGCAGAACCCGGGTGGTTCGCGGCCAGTACGACCAGGTATCTCCGGCAACCCAGAGTTGCCGATACAAATGTTATCGTCACCTGCAACCGGACGGCGACCACTTCTCTGCGTCGCGGACTGGCCTATTTCGCTCGAAATTGAAACGCAAACAATTTACAGCGCTCCTGATGAAAGCGAATGGAGATGGGCTGGCCTCGCAGCTGGGCCACATCCGTCCCCCGCTGCCAGCGTACCGTATGGCGCACTGCGTCGCTGGTAATCGGCAGCGCGTCGGCCTGGGAAAACCCGGGGATTGGGTTCCCAGCGCGATCCAACAATTCAACACGCAAGGCGCCGAAACGGGCGTCGGCATTCACCACCAGGCGATCTCCTGACATCACCAGCGGTCTGGTGGTGAGCGTCCCGCGGGCACCCGTATC
Source organism: uncultured Pirellulaceae bacterium (assembly GCA_964542185.1). GTDB lineage: Bacteria > Planctomycetota > Planctomycetia > Pirellulales > Pirellulaceae > UBA9264. The sequence goes on along the minus strand of CAZITS010000221.1, from coordinate 3,035 downwards.
CACTGAAACGAATCCATCCAACCGCAACTTCGCCAGGCAGACTACGCCCCCCTGGATCTCATTGCGACGCGTGGCCCAGTGCAAGCCGCTGTAACCAACGTAGTAGATCCAGATCTCATCGCCCACAATCATGGGACGGTGCATGGTGTAGATGATGCCGTAGTCGTAGTCGCCAGGTCGCTTGCTATTGGGAATGAACGTCTGGCGATTCCCGGCGTGGATCCAATGCCGATTGTCACGGCTGAATGTGAGTTGCACGTCGACGCGATCTTCCCACGCTGTTTGCGGCGTCTTGAATTGTTCGGATGGCGTCAGGTGATAGACCGACATAAAGCCCACGTAGACCCCCTCATAGTTCATCCACGACATGTCGTAAAACTGGCGATGTCCCGGTGGATCGTGTTCGTCGGGTTTCATGATCACGCCATAGCGTGTCCAGTTCAGAAAGTCCTCACTTTCGCTCTGCAGGACCTGTCGCTGCTCAAATCCTTCCGGAGTGATGTGGTTGTGTCGCGAGTGCGCCACATACTTCCCCAGCTTCCCGTCCCACAACACGGGGTGAAGACTATCTCCGATGGGAATCAGCTTTCCCTTGGTCGTTGTTTTCCAGTGGATCCCATCGGCCGAAAATCCAACGCCCACGGGGGAACTGTTGCCGCGACTGAAGTAGAGCATTTTGTAGCGACGCGACGGGTCCTGTTCATGCGTATCTTTGAATGCACCCGGTGCCATTTCACCGGCCCCCGTATGCAACACGACATTGTTTTTCCTGGAACCTTGATATTCCACCAGACCAAGATTGGGCAACGTCCAACGCACGCCATCTTGTGACCAGGCGTAGCAGACAACATTGTTTCGCCACTGGTATGTGGCGCCCTCGTACCACATCTTGAAGAGCTTCTCTTCCGCATCGTAGATGACACTGCCTTGCGCCACGATCAGTTGTTGACCACCAACCTGTTGAGCCGGCTTGAGTTCGAGGACGGGGTTGTGTGCGTATTTCTGGGGACGATTGAGCACGCGAAATACGCCATCCATGGACTCCACAACATGGTCATCAATGAACAATTGCCGGGCCACACCCACATCGATGGGACCGGAGGACTCGTCCGTACCCGCCGTCAGAGGGATGGTGACCTTGGCCAGATAAATACTCGACTTTTGTTCGTGCGACGAGTAGTAGCTGATCCACAATTGGCCCTGGTGCCACACCATACCCGCGTAACTGGTGTCACCCCCGGAAGGCAACTTCAAGAACTCTTGTAGTGTCCCTTGCTGGACGTCGATCCAACAAAGTGACGTGCGCGCCGAGCCGTCGTACAAACGGACCGCGGCGACCAGCCGACCATCCGGTAACGCAATCATTTCCGGACCACCGATACGCACACCCAGATCCTTCCAGCTCCACTCTTCATAAGGAGCTCGAGCGTGCCCGATCAGAGCCGTATTGGAACCGCTATCGCGGCGCAACAGCGTTACGCAAGTGCCGTCGTTCAGAAATACCGGAGCCGTTTCGTTGACATACACGTCGTCAAACTGGCGCGCTCCATGCGGCCGAAAATGCTTGCCATCCTCACTGCGATAGAGCTGCAAGTACCCGCGTGCTTTTTCACTCCGACCAAAATTGTAGGCGGCGTCATGCCACACGGTGCGCCATAACCACTCACCGGCGGGACCGATCTGTGTCGGCGTACCCCAGTGCTGGGCGTCATCAGAAAACCAGACATACGAGCGGCATTGATGTTGCGGTTGGTAGGCGGTGGCCGTCAACATCAGTTGACCGTCAGGTGTGATCGACAACTTGGGATCACGCAAATCCTGATTGGGTGGCGGGCAGTCAATGCGTGATGCAGCTACCCAGCGCTGACCATCAGACGAGCGAATCAACCGGATGTAGCCGTCCACCGAACCGTGCGTAGCAGCTTCGCGAAAGCAGCAGATCCACGCGCCGCGAAAACGTATCAGGTCTGTAAAAAATGACTGATGGGTGGGCTGACTCCAGATCTTCTGTACGGCACTGATCTGTGGAACCTGGTCTGCGGCCATACTGACAGAATCAACCGGATGGCTGATCCCAGTCACCGTTGTGACCACAACCATGGCAATGGTCCGCAACCCTGATCTGATCTGCCGCATACCTGAACTCCAAGTTGTTTGTTTGCTGGAAAGGAAAAAAAGAAGCACCAGAATTACAGCAGCTCACACAGCCAGTGAGTTTGCCAGCGCACCTTTAATTGGCTTCTACGTGATTGGCTTGTACGCCCGGCGTTTCAATCGCAGGTATGATTCTAGCGAATGCAGTGCGCTGCCGTTCTCGATTCGGTCGCCACCCACCTTCGCCGGCGGTGGTTCAAGTGCATGGGTATACAGAGTTCCACAGCTGGGCTCACACCTCCTCCGTCAATTTCAACCGCTTTTTTCTCCGCCGCCTGACACGCGGTCTCCTGACAAACTTTATATTGGTGTCTTCCGGATTGACACTACCAAGGGGCGATGCACATGAAACGTCTGCTGAGTTTTCTGCTGCTGGTTGGAATTATCAACGGTCTGGCGCTAGCTTCCGTGGCCGCCGAACCCATCGCCATCGGTTCCAACCGCGAGCTGTTTCTGGATAACCACGTCATCGAGAAAATCAGCGGCGACGCGCAGCTGGCCCTCCAACAACCAGTACCGCAAAAAGTGGCCCTGGTCACAGGCGCTCCGTGGGAGGGAAACACGTGTGCCTACTACACAGTTTTCACGGACACCAACGCTGCCGGCGAGGTGATCGTGCGGCTGTACTACCGTGGCTCACACTACGATCCCGAAAAACGCAATCAGACACACCGCCAGGTGACGTGTTACGCCGAGAGCAAAGACGGGATCCACTGGACCAAACCCAACCTGGGGCTCTACGAATTCGCGGGATCAAAAGCGAACAACATTGTCTGGGACGGTGCGGGGACCGGCAGCTTTACTCCCTTCAAGGACACCAATCCTGCCTGCCCGCCGTAAGCCCGCGATGCATCCCGCCGGCCCTCAGGCTAGTCCGGGTG
>CAZITS010000220.1:0-8237 GCA_964542185.1 uncultured Pirellulaceae bacterium | reverse complement strand
AGCGGTTCAATCCCGGGAAAGAGGTGCTCATCCAGGTGTGCGTCCTGGTCCAGGTTGGCAGCCAGGTACCAGTCGTGCCACCCGTGATAGCCGCAGAACAGTACTTTATCGCGGCCGGTGGCACCGCGTGCGATACGAATGGCAATCGCACAGGCTTCACCACCGCCTTTGGCATAACGCACCATCTCGGCGCAGGGAATACGGTTGACCAGTTCCTCAGCAAGTTCGAGTTCAAGCTCGTGGCTGATTGAATAAACGGTACCACGGGAAAGTTGTTCACGCACGGCGTCGTCGACGACCTCGTCGGCATAACCGAGAATGATCGATCCGATACCGCTGACCCAGTCGATGTAACGATTCCCATCGACATCCCAGAGGTATGCACCTTTTGCCCTCTCGGCGTACACCGGTGAGATACCATTGGCGTAACGCGTCGGGCGACGACTGACCAGTTGGGTGGCACCAGGGATCAGCTGGTTTGCCCGCTGGTATGATTCGAGTGAACGACGGACGCGATTCCCGGCGGTAGTTGCCATGAGGGCATTCCTTGAGACGTGATGGCCAGGGGTGAGACCTGGTGCCACAGAGGCGATGGGTTGTCGTGTGGAATCGCATCTGTGGCGGCCAGCAGGCCTGTCCAGTTTACACCTGGACCGAGATGCGTACGAGGTCAGGCTGGTTCCGCAGGCAAAGTCTGGATCGCCGCGTGCCCACTACCAACTACCTGGCCGGCCTTTTCCGCAGTTCGATCTCGGCCTGGCAGCATTCACACGGTTTCAGCTCGTACATGGCGATAGCGCAGATGTCGCACCAGTAGTCGACTTCGAACTTGCCTTCTTTTTCCAACGAGTAGACACGGACGATCTGGGCCACTGGCGAGCGGTCGTAGATGCGTACCATCAGCTCGAGGTCCATCTTGCGCAGCCGTAAATCCCGGCGGAATCCTCTCCCGCGGACATCTTCCGCCAGCGGGATGAGGCTGCCATCGTGGGTTTCGATAGCCAGAGATTTACGGGCCGCCTCTGGAACCTGGACGATGTTAAAGCGTCGCGCAAGGGCTTCTGCCAGCCAGACCACCCGACCGCGGAGGATGCGCGTGGTATAGGCGGGTTTGGACTTTTGGCCGGTTGCCACTCGATCCCCAGGAGGTTCGGCGGGCGCATCGTGCCAGACGAACGCGGCGATGACGCCGCAGAGGAGGGCGACCAACGCGCCAGGACGCAGGCAACGCTGGGTAAGTTGCGCGGTGATTGTCACCGGGACATACCTTTCCGCGAACGAGAGGACATGACTGGGGCCGGGTGCTCGAGGGTAGTCTCGGTTATTCGGGGGCATGCCCTACGACAACCAGCTCCAGGGGGAGCTTTTTGGCTTCTTTGCCTTGGAGTGCATCAGACTGGGTGCGTACGATCCACCAATCGAGCTCGGAATTGTTTCGAATCAGCGGAGCTTTTTCGCCAGCTTTTTGTAGTGACAGGATACAGGGATGATTTGTGCCCGCCGCTTCCGCGCTGTCTTGTGTTAATTTCTCGAACTGCAGCGGTGCGCCTGATTTGTCGCGACTGGTCTGGATCATCAAGACGAAGTCGCGGGTGGGGGAGGTGCCCACATGAGCGCCGTCGACTGGCTGCTGTGCGTACCGCAGTGTGTAGACTCCTTTGGCAATGTCCTGAGCGCGGAAGTCTCGCCCTTTGCGGTGAAAGCGGACAACACCAATCAGCTGGCCCGGAGTAAACGGATAGTTGAGATCGTTACCGAGTTTGAAGGACTTGACTTTCCACTGCTTGCATAACCAGATATCGCAGATCTTACGGGAGGTGCCGCGAATCACACGGATGCCAGTTGGTTGGAGTAGTGGAGCGATCTCTTTCGAGATCGCGTCGGCGGGCGCCGCTTCCGCCAGGACCTCCGCGCGGTGTTTCGCTGCCGGACTGGAAGAAACCGCGAGCAGCAAGACTGCGCCTGCCAAGAGGGTGGTACGAATCATCGATAGGCCTTTGGTGTTTCCTGGGAGGGTTGCAAGATGGAGCGGTAGATGAACCGCCAGAGGCAAGGCCTCTATTATAAGAGCCAAGGCAAGATGCGAAATATTGCCTAATAGGAAATTCCGCCGGTTTTTCGACGTCGGACATTGCTGGCAGGACTGGGCCTGATGCGTGGCCCAGCAAACTGGCGAGGTATGGCGTGCCCGGCGTTTCCAGGTCGTCTGCAGAGCAGCGCCGTAATCACCCCGTAGCCATGTTGTACTGGGCATGCACGCAGTACAGGAAACCGTTCGACGGCGGCTACTTTTCCTGTTTTGCGGCCATTTTGCTGATGCGCAAGTGACGGTCAAAATGGACCGTAGCGACCTGCATTCCATCCGGGTGCAGGTCACATTCGCGAGCAGTATCCGGCATCTTTAATTTATGAAACGCCTTGTCCTCTTTCGCATTCCAGAAAGCCAGGAATCCGCCGCCGCTGCCACCGGAGCAGCCAATCAAATGGCCCTCAGGATGAAACAATGCCCGCCAGGCGATTCCCTTGACGCCGTCAATCATGTGTTTTTTCAGAATCTTGCCCGGTTCGTAATCGAATCGCACAACCATCGGCTCGTTAACCGCGCCCAGTGGATTAGTGGCTTTGGTCAATCCAGCGCAGGCCATCTGCTTTCCATCAGGCGTGAAAGCGATGCTCCGGATTCCACCGTAGTGAACCTGCTGACCACCGTTGTAAGTGTGCAGATCCTTGGCTTCCAGGACGCGTGTCAGTTTCCCATCTGCGACGGTCCACTGATGGACCTTGCCCATTAAATCACCGGAGAGGAGTTGGCCATCTTGGGGGTGAAACGCCAGGCTGTAGACGTCCAGTTCGTGCGGTTTGGACATTTCACGGATAAGGGATCCATCCTTCATGTTCCATAGTTTCACCATGCGGTCGTTACCGCCACTGGCCAGGATGGTACCATCGGGACTGACTGCTAATGCCCGAATCCAGCCTTTGTGAGCCTTCACCTTGTGAATCGGCTCCGGTTTTTCCGCGGCGACGGGCCACCAGATCAACGTGTCATCGTAACCACTGGTAACAACGGTCTGCCCGTCCTGGCTGAACGCGATGCCGCGTGCCCAGGAGTCATGTCCGGAAAACGAGATCTTGTTTCCAGACTTAAGTTCCCAACGTAGCACCTGACGGTCTTCCGCCGTTGCAAAGACATAGTTTCCTGTCGGATCAAAGCGGCAATTGATCAGCGGGCCGCCGTCGTGTTTCCACTGGCTGACGATGTGGGTTTGTTTGGGAACGGCATTCATGCGCACACTCCTTGTGAGAGCTCTCGGACCCTGCCGGCGGAAGCCGTAATCAGTACTAATGCAGGTCGACTGACAGGGCCAGCTTACGACATCAGTTCAGTGATTGGCCCAAAAGCCGGATCGGCCAGTGGGATCGGACGACCACCGATATCGAAATGCCCTGCGGAGTCCAGCCCCAGAGCCTGCAGGTAGGTATGGAACATGTGCCCTGCATCGACTTCGCGATCGGTCACCTTGGTTCCGTTGTCGTTGGTTTTGCCAATCACGGCCCCACGTTGCAGCCCGGCACCGCTCATGCAGATCGACCAGGCATTCCCCCAGTGATCACGGCCGTAGTATTTGTTGATGTTGGGCGTGCGGCCAAATTCTGAGAGGACGACCACCAGCGTGTTCTCCAGCATCCCACTGGCCGCCAGGTCTTCGATTAACGTGGCGAAGGGACGGTCGAATTCCCCGAGCTGTTCCAGGTGGAAGTTGAAGTTTTCGTTGTGAGTGTCGTAGTTGGAATGGGAGACTTGCACAAACGTAATACCGTTCTCGACGAGTCTCCGTGCCAGTAGCAAGTGGTGACCAAAGGGATGGGGTCCATAGCGGTCGCGATCCTTTTGGGATTCCTTGCTGATGTCAAACACATCACGTTGTGCCATCAACTCGATCGCCTGTTCGTAATTTTGTGTATAGGCATCGGTTTTGGCGGTGCGCCGGCGCTGGGCAAAACGACTGTTTACTTTGCGTCGCAGGCGGTTGCGTGTTGCGTCCGACTGCTCGCTGACGCTTTTGGGCCGGGCGGAATTCTGCGGAGGTGTGCCACTGCCCAAAGAAATACTCGCGTAACGCGGCCCCAGGTAGGCCGAATCGTTATTGCGGGCACCGGAGCCACCACCAACTTGAATGTGACCGGGCAGTGCCGAGTTGTGCTGGTCGAGACCTTTCGCGACGACAGCGCCAAGTCGCGGGAAGTCGGCGGCGGGCGTCTGACGACGTCCTGTCAGCATCATGTAGGTTCCCTTGCCGTGGTCACCGTTGTGTGTATTGATGCTGCGCACGATCGCCATGTTGTGCATCTGTTGGGCGGTGTACGGTAACAGCTCACTGATGTGAACCCCCGGCACCGAGGTTTCGATGGCTCGGAATGGGCCGCCCGTGTTGGTTCCCGGCTTGGGGTCCCAGCTTTCCAGCTGGCTGAGACCACCCGCCATGTTGATCACGATCATCCGTTTCTGGCTCGTCTCAAGTTGCTTGGCCGTACTCGGGTTCGTCAGTGCGCCGAGCCCGCCCACAACCAGACTTGAGCCAGCAGCCACATTTCCCAGAAAGCGTCGACGGGCATGAAGATGTTCCGCGGTTCCGCAGGCGTAATTGCATTTCATGGTCATTTCTCCAGGAAGGGCATGGCCACACGACGGGTTGGCAAATTTGCCAGAAAGCCGGAGTGGCACAGCTCAGGTTGGTTGGCTTGAATGTACTCGATGTGGTTTAGTAACTGAAGCGGAATTCCGCAGACGTCAAAAGTGCCCAGGCGATCTCTTGCACACCTAGAGTTTTTTCGTCTTTTCGTTCCGTGAGGAATTGTTGAATGTCGGCAACCTCTTCTGCAGAAGGTCGCCGGGTAAGGATGCTGAGGTAAAGTTCTTCCGCAATCGCTTGAAGATCTTCGCTCTTGACCAAACGGCTGACGAGATTCTCGCCTCCCGGAGCCAGCCAGGACTGAACCATGCCGCCGTTAGCAAGGAATAAGGCCTGATCGACGGTCGCGAAAAACTGATTCTGTGGTTGTCCGGGAGCACCTCCAAATTTCTTGACAAACTCTGCGGTATTTGCCGCCACTTTGGCACGTGTACCATTTTCGATTTCGCTTGCGCGTTTAGCGACCTTCTCCGCGTTTTTTTTGTCCTCGTCAGAGAGTGGGGTTTTCTTCTCCAGCTCGGCAGTGACTGCCACTCGGTGACGTTCGACCTGACCGGTTGCTTGCATCATGCTCCGTGCGAGTTGTTCAGGACTCAGCGGCGCAATAGTGCTGATCGCGAATTGGTTCGACCACTCGCCGACTAGTTTGTCCAACGCGGTGTCTCGTTGTTGTCGGTCAGAGTCTGCTCGGTCGCGAATGGGTTGCAGTTTATCGACCTCTGTCTGAGCAGTCGCCAGCTTCTCATTCGTGGCGGCTACGGTTTTTTGGGCTGCAGTTAATCGGGCGGCGGTTGCTTCGGCTGCCGTTTGATGTTCAGCGACTTGTTTCTTTAGCGGGTCAACTTCTTTGGCAAGTGCGTCATGTCGCCCTTTTAATGTATCGGCTGCTGCGACCAGTTCCTTTTCCTTAGGTAGCTTCTTCTTGATGACTTCTGCCTTGGCGGAGGCTGCAGCCAGGGCCTTTACCGTCTCCTCGGTTGTGGTGAGCTTGCCGCGACTTTCCGCGACAGTTTTTTGTGCTGCTGCATCGGCGGTAGCCGCTTCGGCGAGTGATTTTTGTTCACCCTGTAATTGCGAGTTGACTTTTTGTTGTTGCTCCTTGGCGCTGGCCAGGGCCTGTGCACTCTTGTCTGCTTCCGCCTGAGACGCGACGGCCGCGACACTCAGTTCGTTGTATTGCACCAGGTTTTTGGCTGTGGTGAGCCGCTGGAGTACGTTGGCGGCGGTCAGTTTTTCCGTCTCGCGTTGCCGGTTGGCCACCTCGCTACGTTGCTCCAAAGCGCGTAGTGGTTCCAGCGCTGTCTTCAATTCGGCGCGCGACTTGTTTGTGGTCTCTTGGGCAGCCGCCAACTTGTCAGTTTCTACTTTGGTTGCGGCTTGTTTGGTCGCCAGATCCTTGGTGAGTTTTTCGATTTCTGCGGGGAGAGGTTCCCCCCGTTTCTTGAAGCTGGCTACGGCGGCGGCCAGCTCTTTGTCATCGGGCAATAACTTCGCTGCGACCGCGGCCGACTCGGCGGCCTCCGCGAGTGCCTTGGCCAATTCCTGTTGGGCTCCCAGGGAGGCCTGGACTTTGCTGGCCGCGGTATTGGCCGCGTCCAGTTTTTTCTTGGCTTCCGCAAGAGCCTGTTCCACCTTGAGGAATGCTGTGATGGTCGGTTCGACCTTGGTGGTCTCGGCGGCGACTTCTTCACGTACCTTTTCTAACGCATCGGCGGACTTCTCCGCGATTTCCAGCAGCCGCTTGTGATCAGCCTCGATCGCAGGGATTTGCTCGGCGATTTGCGCCGCCTGCTCGGCGAGGTCTTGTGGCACGTCGACCGCGCGCTGGTAGGTTTCGGTCAGTGCCAGTTCCTTCAGGAAGGACTTCATGTCGAACTGCTTCAACACCAGGTCCTGGGCCAGAAGTTCAAGCAGTTTGGGGTCAGTTGGTGGGTTATCGGTGTGTTGCAGGTCGACGGGTTCTACCAGGCCACGGCCCATCATGTGTGCCCAGAGGCGGTTGGCGATGTTCTGGTTGAACAGGTGGTTGGTGCCATTGGTTGCTTGTTCTGCCAATTGTTGGCGTCGACTGAACTTCGGTTCGGGGAAACTGCCGCGTGGTTTTTCGACATACTCCTGACCCTTGTTGAAGGCCGGTTCTTCGATGGTGACGCCACCGGGAACTCGAGGGCCAGTGCGACCAGACTCTTCGGTGAAGACGGACTTGAAAGTCACGTAACCTTCAGCCCGTTCGGCGTAATAATGCTTCTTGGCTTTTTTGTCCTCGTAGAGATAGCCTCGGTTGAGGAAAGCGTAGATGCCGTAATAGTGGCTTTGGTAGTAATCATCGATGAGCGGGTGGTCATGGCACTGAGCGCATTCCAGATCGATGCCAAAGAACATACGTCCGACGTCGCGGGTGAGTCGATTAACTTCGGCATCGCGGTCCATGTAGAACCGCGCGGCGGGACGGAGTTTGGGGTCGATCCCGTCGGCGGAGAGGATCTCGCGGGCCAGAGTACTCCAGGGCTTGTTGGCCGTGAAGGATTGCTCCAGGTAGCTGCGCCATTCGTTGTTCTTGACGTGTTTTTCCCCACGGCGTTCCATCAGCATGACGTCAAACGTGTTGGCCATGTGGCGCGCGTACTCGGGCTGTTCGAGCGTCTTTTCAATCCACTTAAGGCGTTTGTCGGCAGACTTGTCATCGAGGAAATTACGGGCTTCCGTGGATGAGGGAATGCGACCTAACAGATCCAGGTAGAGTCTGCGGAGAAATTCACCGTCGGAGGCGGGCTGAGCGACTTTACCAACGTGGCCCGTTGTGACCAGTTGGTCGATGCGTACGTGTAGCGGTTCGTCAGCGGCCTGAAGCCAGGTCGCTGCGACAAACACCTGGAGGGCGAAAATTGCCCAGAATCCGGGGGCCTTGCAGGTCATGCGGTTGCTCCTCAACGCGCCAATGGCGACTGGTTTGTCATGGCTCGCTCGGTCAGGCGATTGGCAGGTGTATCGCGGGGAGGCAATCGACCGATGTAAACCAGAACAAGAATCTACAATTGGCACAGGCATATGTCAACGTAAATCAATGCCAAGTCCTGACTGCCAAACGCTTTTCGTTGTTTAGCAGGCCACGATCTGAAACGCTGTTTGGGCGCTTCATCAGGACTGCTATCTATTTTAGTTCAAAACCGGATTGGCGGTGTATTTAGTTTCCTGGGTTGACCGCAAGGTGTTGAAATTAAACGACTTAGGTTATTGTTTCGGATGGCTGTGGAGTGGGCGGTGGGCATGGTTCGCGGTCGTTTGTAGATCCCACGGCGGCGAGTTTCCCGCTACAGGCAGCAGCCGGCTGATGGGGTACGCGGTGGTGTCGTGTGGGGCTGCGTTCGCGCGCTCAAACGGTGTGAAAACCGTTCCCGCTCACTTGCGTCTATCGATCAGGACCTATTGGTCAGGAGATTTTTGTGTACGCGCGCCGTTGTCCCACTGCAGGGGGCCGTGCGTTAACAGGGAGCCGGAAACGCACGTGAAAGCGCCGTAGACGATACAAGTGATGGGCTGGGA
>CAZITS010000219.1:0-8256 GCA_964542185.1 uncultured Pirellulaceae bacterium | reverse complement strand
ACCAGGTGCCCATTCTCCCGGCCGCTAATTTCAGAAACAATTTAACGGCCTGCACCACTCCCATACTGTTGATCTGGTGCCAATTTGATCATGCCCCACTCACTCCAAAGCTACGAGACTCTGATGACAACACAACCTCTATGCACCGTACTGCTGTTCTCGATGCTGGCGACAACTCCCGCGTTGGCCGATCAACTGCTCTGTGTTTCCGCCTCCACTGACAAACAACTCGTACTATACGATGTCGACCTGCCGTCAGGCTCACTCAAATTGCGTGACAAAATCGCCTTGAAAGGTGCGCCCGGGAGTCAGTGTATCAGTCCCGATGGCAACCGCCTCTACGTTTCAATTCGCAGTCTCGACAGTGTTGCAGTTTTCGAGATTCATCACAAACAACGGAAGCTTGAGCATCTCGGCACCACAAATATTACGGCCAACGCGGCCTACATCTCTCTCGACAGGACGGGCAAAACTCTCTTGTGGGCTTCGTACAGTAGTGGAGTCGTCGGCAGCTATCGCATTCAACCAAATGGACAACTCGGATCTGCAATCAGTCGCATTCCAACTGCGCGTTGCGCGCACGCCATTCTCACCGACCCATCCAACCAGTACGTTTTTGCACCTCACACAGGTCCGAATGCGGTCTACCAGTTCCATTTCTCTCCCGCGGATGGAAAACTAACGCCCAACCAACCGGCCTTTGTGCGCCCTGCCGATGGTCTCGAGCCGCGGCACCTTGCTTTCCATCCCACACTGCCCGTTGTGTATTGTGATGACGAAGCTGGCGATAGTGTGACCGCTTATCATTTCAACCGAAAAACAGGGACTCTGGATCCATTCCAGACTGTCTCAACACTGCCGCCAGATTTCTCCGAGAACAACTCCTGCGCCGATATCGAAATTACCGCGGACGGGCGTTTTGTCTACGCATCTAACCGAGGGCATAATTCGGTCGCCGGCTTTGCCGTTAACCTTGAATCTGGAACGCTGACATCGATTGGTCAGGCACCGACTGGCGATACGCCCAGGTCTTTTAATCTTTCACCGGACGGCACGCTGCTTGTCGCTGCAGGACAGGCATCCCACGACCTTCACTCCTACCGCAGGAACGCGACTTCTGGAAAACTTACGCGGGGATCACAACTTCCAACTGGAAAAGGCCCCGCCTGGGTTCAGTTCATCACGCTGCGATAAATGCCACAACGTGCACAGCGGTCAATACACCCGTTCAAACACGAGTGACTGGGTTAGCGGAGACGATGGCGGAAGTATATTGTAGTTTGTTGATAGTTCTTGACATTCAAGAGCTACGTGGAAAGACAACCTGAGGGTCCAATGGATAAATGGGGCGCCTCACGGCATGGTACTCAAAGTCCGCAAAGTCGGGCCGGTGAATTCCTGGCGTATCCGCGTCAAATATAAAGGATGCCATTGGGCCCAAGTCCGCGCGAAAATGGACCGCACTTTTGACAACAAGTAATCGACAACGTTCAGGGGTGACCCCCACCACGCGAAGCATCTCTGCGTCCAACAACTGCATCCTTCGCGAAGCCAACACAATCTGCACTCCGCCAACTTGCAATACTGCCATGCGACCAAAGTCACCAGGACACCCGTGTCGCATGGGTCCTTGAAACGTGTATTTGCCATCGCCGAGTGTTTTGACATAACCACGGAGGCGAACTGGCTCACCGTGGCGATCGTCCGTTTTCCCCCCAACGACAAATTCGGCTTCCACTCCTACACCTGTTCGATGTGCTAGTTCCACCGTTTCAGGATCGTAAAGCACACCAACGGCGGCATTCTGAAACTCACTCTCTATCAAGGCTCGCAATGCTACCGTTCCATCACAGGGCGCACCTCCTCCCGGGTTGTCAGAACCATCGGCAAAAATGACCAAGCCCTCAGCCTGTTGCCGGGAGAAACGCATTGCATCTTCTATTGAAGTAAGTTCTGGCTGCAGTTGATCGCGCAACTCCCAAAGCTTGCCGGCAAACTCGTCTGCCAATTGATCCGCCAGGTCCGGACTATCATGCGTAGTCACCAGAACCGACGCGCCCGCGTCCCGAATATCGGCAAAGGGAAACCCCATCGCCAGTGTCGCCGTAATCACATCTTCCCGCTGTTCCAATGCATGTAATTCTGAGACGAGGCTCTGCATCGGCTCCCTTAAAGTGCACTGCATCGGAGGCATGGTGAGCAGAGGCAACTGGCGATAGCTCTGCGTCGGCCTGATCTCTTGGCGCACCATCCGGGCAACCGTGTGAACTGCCTCATCTCCCCGCTCACGCATGTCAACATGCGGATACGTATCAAATCCGATCAGGCAATCTGCTTGCTCAGCCATGCGTTGTGTGATGTTAGCATGCAGATCGAGCGTCACCACCAAGGGAATTTGAGGACCGATTTGCTGCCTTACGGCAGCGATAATTTCTCCCTCAGCATCCTCGTAATCTTCCGTCGCCATAGCACCATGAAGATCGAGGGCAACGCCATCGACCGTGCCGACCTCCTGCAGGCGATCCAAAAACAAACTCATCATCCGCTGGTAGGCCGTACGCTCAACGCGCCCAGCCGGCTGTGCGTGAGCAGACAAGAGTGAAATCAACTCGATGCCTTCGTCAGCTGCAGCCTGCAAGAACCCGCCCTGAATCGTACCTGTATTCGTATAGAGACGTTCAATCACCTCTCCCGGCGCAAAGTCGTCCCCGCATTGACTATCTCGTTGAAAATCTGCCAACGTAGTCGGCTGACTGGCAAACGTATTGGTCTCGTGCTGAATTCCACCACAGGCAATTCGCATCTTTCATGGCCTCCCCAATACTGGACAACTAAATCAAAGCATCCTCACTCAAGCGACAGACACGGCAGAAAGGCCCGTCCGCCGCCAGCAGCTCCTCATACGTTCCGGTTTCAACAAGCCGACCATCAGCCAATACCAGGATCCGATCAGCCATGCGGATGGTGGAGTGTCGATGCGCTACCAGTAACACAGTACGACCATCCATGGCCTGGCTCAGCGCGTCTTTAATCCGAGACTCTGTTTCCTGATCGACTGCGCTCGTCGCCTCATCGAGCACCAGGATTGGCGCGTTTTTGAGCAACGCACGGGCAATCGCAATACGCTGTTTCTGACCACCGGACAAGCGAACTCCACGCTCACCAACTAGCGTGTCGTAACCAGCAGGAAACTTCCGAATGAAATCATCTGCGTGCGCCAGTTGACACGCCTCTACAATTTCATGTTCCTTCGCATCGGGCCTGCCCAACAGCAGATTTTCGCGAATCGTACCAGCAAACAAGAACACGTCCTGGGAAACCATTCCAATTTGCTCTCGCAACCACTTCAACGACAGTTGCCGAACGTCTACACCACCAATGGTGACGACACCCGACGTCACATCGAACAGCCGTAGCAGCAAATGGCAGGCTGTAGATTTCCCTACGCCAGTAATCCCGACAATAGCAACGGTTTCGCCATCGCGAACTTCAAAAGACACTTCATCCAACACGGTTGTTTCACCATCATAACCAAACGTCACATTGTCGAATTGAATCGCCCGACTGCGATCCGTCGGTGTAACGGGCGAGGGGGGATCAACGATATCAGGCGGGGTATCCAATAATTCAAATACGCGTTCGGCGCTCGCCGATGCTTTCTGGAGATTCTCCGTCAGATTCGCCAACCTGAGGAATGGCAACACGATTTGCCCCAGGTACATGAGCAACACGACTAAATCTGCTACATCCACAGCTAACGCTGGCTGGCTCGTTCCATTCGGTTGCATCCAACCTCCTGACCAAATAAGCAATACGAAACCTGCACCACTGGCAGCTTCAATAACTCCTGCCGGTACCAGGGACCACTTATTGGCATAGATCATACGATCCCGGTATGACTCGCTCTTCAGACGAACTCGCCTTGCCATATCTGTTTCACGCACGAAAGACTGGACCACCGTCAACCCGGAAAGGTGGTCCTGAATGGTCGCAGACACTTCAGCAAATCGACGACGCGCTCCGCGCCAGGCATTTCGCGTACTTGATGTGATCAGGTAAACCATCAACGCAATCACCGGAATCGGCGCCAACGCAATTAATGCCAACTGCCAATTGATCACCAACAGGACAGCACTTAGCGTCGCCGGAATCACAATCGCCAGCATCGATTCTGGAATTCCGTGTGCGATATAATCTTCCACGGATTCCACATCCCCGATGGTACGAGCCACCAGATTTCCCGAGTGATGGCGATTGAGATAACCAGGGGACATCCGTTGCAAATGGTTGTAAACCTGCAGCGACAACCGGTGCAAAGTCCGATACGCCGCGATGTGCGAACACAATCCATACAGGTACCGTGCTGCACCTCTCAACAAATAGACCACTGCCACCGCACACCCGAGCACCCAGAAACTACCTGCGGATTCCGGTTCACGCAGCCAATGAAGCATCTCGCGCACAAGTAGTGGTGGAACGATCCCGAGACCGGTAAACAACAACCCAAGCAGCACGGACCATACCATCAGCTTACGGTCGGCCCCCAGGACCTCCCAGATGCGTGTCAAGAATCTCAAGCGTTCTCACCTCCTGGCCAAAACTAAATTAAAACGCAACCTCATGCGGTTGTTGTAATCAAAAACCTGCCATCGCGTCGAGCAGCCTCGCCTCGCGCCCGGTACGGTCTAGCTGATCGAGACAAGTACTCCCCCTGCCAAAACGGATATCGGATCAGCCTTCAGCCGAACGGGATGGATTTCTGCTCGCGTCATCTGAGTACCGCAACTTGGATCTCGAATTCACCCGGAAACCCGGGCCAAACGAGCCTATTCATCTTGAGTCGATCCGAACGCTGCAGTACAAGACCCCTGCAATCCTGGTCAAACGAAGTCAAATGTTATGTATCTCGCCGGAGCTCTCATGTGATCAGCCGTCGCAGCGTTCTGGTTTTGGCCTCTTCGCTGGGTGTCCATTTGTCTGGATGCGGCCTGCTACTGTATCCCGAGCGTCGCGGACAACCTCTGGGCCGTCTTGACTGGACCGTAGTTGCACTCGATACGATTGGCCTCTGTTTCTTTTTTGTTCCAGGGCTGATTGCCTTCGCGGTCGATTTTGCAACTGGGACCCTCTTCCTTCCGGAAGGAGGAGTTGCCGCCAACACCGCTGGCGAACATCCGGCGCTAGTCAGCCTGTCCATTCCTCCGGACCAGCTCTCTCTCCAAGCCATCGAAAAGGCTGTTTCAGACTATACCCAACAACCAATCCGACTACAGGATGGGCAGTACGAGATACACACGCTCGAAGACATCGAGAAGTTCTGGTCCAAACACGACGAATTGCACCAGGACCAGGTATAACCACCTTCGCGGCGTGACACTCACGACCGTCCGTCATACGGATATCCCGTTATGCCGCGTGGCTCCGGCATCTCGTCAGTAATCTTCTGCCAGCTGGCCCCGCGTTCGCAGAATGCCGAGAACTTTCGCGCGCGGTAGGTAAGCTCCAGATGTGGCGTAGCCAGTTCAACGCCTGGAGTTTCACGCGCATGCATGATGGCCTCAACCAGACCGGTCGTCAGAAGCGTCCGCTCCAAAGGGTATGGCGGTCGAGCGTTGCGGAAATGATCCTGTATCGCATGTGATAACGCTTTGAACAAATTGCGGTTCTGCCATGGGCCTACACGCAGCGCTGTGGCCTGAATCTTGCTCTTCCCCTTCAGACGGCAGGCAAAATTCCATCGCGTGTCACTCTTGCCGACCGTCAACATCGTCGCTTTCAAGCCGTCAACAAAGTGAATGATAACACCATGCTGCGGCACCACCCGTTCCCCCGGAATACGACGCAAACTCTTCGGTGCCGCACCCAGCTCGGCCGCCATGGCCGCTTCCGCCAACTCAGCAGACCACCGGCCTCGGCGTGCCGCGTTCCACAATCGCTTGCCGTCAAGAAACTCAATACGACTGACGCCAGTCTCACCGCCTCGGCGGGACTCAATGAGCGACTGCAACACCTCCAGTGCGTGAAAATCATACGCCTCCACGGGCCCGCCGTGAATCGAAACGGCTTCGGTAATGTCCGCAGCGTGCGGCAATGCCAGAGGTGGATCTCGTTGGGCCAAAGGTACCGAACTCCCAGCCATTAGCGGAATACCCTCCCGTTGACTGCGCTGATAAATCTGCTCCGCCCAATCCCAGCGATAGCTCAGATGCTTGTCATTGAAGACCGGTACACTGCGGCCACTTGCTTGAAATACCTCAAAAATTTCATCGAGAAACCGCTTGCGAGGGTACCGTTTCTGACCGCGTCGTGTGTGCCCATAGCGGCCGTGCTCAGCAATCGACAACACCGCATCGACACCCAATCGGCGTCCACCGTTGCACACTGCCTCACGAATCGTTGGATAGATCCGAATTCCGTATTCATCTGCCACGTCGCGTGCCATATCCGAACTCGGAAATTGGTCCACGTACATCGAGACAATCTCACAGCCGGACTCAACGACACGACCGTTGAACAAGTACGGTTCCAGAAAGTTTTCGAGAATCACATGGGCATGCGAGCGGTGGCGCATACAAGTAATGATGGCAGCAACTTTCATGTTCAAATACACCTTATCGTTTCGAGTCCGTCTTCATCGTTTCGAGTCCGTCTTCTCGGATGGAACATTGACCGCAGGCGACTAGCAGGTCACCGCTGCGCTGCACTCAAACAAAAACCGTGTGATCAGTTCTGTTCCCGCACTGTGCCTTTCCTATAGCCAGCGGGGCTGACACCTCGACTCATTCTACGTGTCTTACCAGAAGTGATACTCTCGTGTCATCCTGAAATGCAACGTTCAATACGTTATTCTAGACGCTATCAAAGTGTGCCTCGTGCCGCAGACAAGAGAGACCAGCAACGCTGGGCAGGCACCGTTTTTCTGGCTCCCACGCAGGAACCCTGCGCAGGAACACAATGGCCGTACAACGCACCGATCGATTGCCACAACTAGTTGCTTCTGTGCTCTAATAGAATCCCCCGATCAGGAAAGAACGCTGATGACACGACTTCTCTCTGCCGCGACGCTGTTTGCACTCTGCAACTCATGGAGTGGCTTGCGAGCTGATACCAAATCAGATCAAGAAACAACGGCGAATGACCCGGCAATTATTGCCGGTGATGCGCAATTGGAAACCCTCTGGGAAGAAGGCGGATTCACAGAAGGAGCAGCAGTCTCACCCACCGGGAAAATCTATTTCAGCGACTTCGGCCAGCCCTTTGACGCGCGTCCAGCCCGGATCATGAAATTCGATCCCGCCACAAAAACAATATCGGTGCATTCCGCTGACAGCAAGATGGCCAACGGCTTGATGTTTGACCGTCACGGCAGGCTGATTGCCTGCTGTGCATCACCCATCGGCGGTGCCAGAGCACTGGTCCAGGTAGGAAGCGATGGCTCGATCAAAACTCTGGTCGGCCAATTCGAAGGAAAACGCTTTAACTCACCCAATGACCTGGTCATCGATCGGCAGGGACGTATCTACTTCAGCGATCCGAAGTACGTTGGGCCAGAAAAAATGGAACTTCCCTCCATGGATGTCTACCGTTACGACCCGGACGGCACCCTGGTCCGCGTCACCAAAGACATCACTAAACCCAACGGCGTCAACCTTTCACCAGACGGAAAAACCTTGTACGTAGCAGAAACCGACAACGGAACTGCGCAAGCAGAAATCGACATGGACGCCACACCTGGTCGCATGACACTGAATGCATTTCCGGTCAAACCGGACGGCTCACTAGGCACAAAGCGGGTGCTGGTCAATTTCGGGAAACAAACTGGCATCGACGGAATGACCGTCGACAAAAAGGGAAACATCTACGCAGCCGTGCGTAGCGCTGATCGGTTTGGGATCGTGGTGTTTTCCAACACAGGACAGGAACGCGCCTACATCAAGACGCCAGATCTACCTACGAACTGTTGCTTTGGCAGAGGAGACGATGCCACAACGCTATACATCACTGCGGGCAAAGGGTTCTATCGCATTGCCATGAAGATCCCCGGGACGCACAGCGCCCGGCCTGAGTAAAATACCGGCTATCTGCCCATAGTGAGAGCGTGAATGAATCTCACTGAGAACAGCAGGGGAATGGAACTGGTACGCAGTGCGTCTATTTGTCTGCATCCACTAACTCAGCTAATTGCGCCACATCAAATGATTGCAACAAGCCAAAGCAGTATGCTTCGGGGTGGTCCTGGTAACGCGCGCCAGGAAG
>CAZITS010000218.1:0-8280 GCA_964542185.1 uncultured Pirellulaceae bacterium | reverse complement strand
AACTACACCAGTGGTACCACGGCACGTCCCAAAGGAGTGATGATTACCCACCGCAACGCTACCATAAACGTGCTGGGAACGTTGATCCACCATCCACTGAGCTGCTCAGACCGTTATCTCTGGACGCTCCCCATGTTCCACGCCAATGGCTGGACCTTTGTCTGGATCGTAACCGCCGTCGGTGCGACTCACGTCTGTCTGCGGAAAGTTGATCCAGATGCCAATTTTGGGATGATTGCCCGCGAGGCAATCACGATGCTCTGCGCGGCACCCACCGTGCTTGTTTCACTGGCAAATGCCTCACCCGCACTACGTCAGACAGCTCGGCAAGGCGTACGCCTCTTTACCGCTGGCGCCCCTCCGGCTGCCGCCACAATCCAGCGTGTGGAAGAAGAGTTCGGATGGGAACTTACCCAAGTTTATGGTCTAACCGAGACCGCCCCTTTCATCACAATCTGTGAGCCCCGCCCCGAGCATGAGGCACTCACCGCCTCCGATCGGGCAGTGATCAAAGCGAGGCAAGGAGTCGAGTTGATCACCAGTGGCGAACTTCAAGTGGTCGATGAAGCCCATCGCGAAGTACCCCACGATGGCCAGACACTTGGCGAAATCGTAGTGCGAGGCAACGTGGTCATGGAAGGGTACTACCGTGATCCGGAAGCCACCGCAGAAGCGTTACGTGGAGGATGGTTCCACAGCGGCGATGCCGCGGTCGTACATCCGGATGGATACGTGGAAATCCGCGATCGCTTCAAAGACGTGATCATCAGCGGTGGCGAAAACATTTCCTCGGTGGAGGTTGAAGGAGTGCTGATGCGGCATCCCGCGGTCCAAGAAGCAGCCGTGGTTGGCGTCCCTGATTCCCATTGGGGTGAAACGCCGCATGCATTTATCGTCTTGCGGCAGGATAGCGCCGCGAGCGCAGACGAACTCATCGAGTTTGTCCGGGGCGAACTAGCTCACTTCAAGGCCCCACGATCGGTCTCGTTGATCGACAGCCTGCCCAAAACCGCAACTGGCAAGGTGCAAAAATTTCAGTTGCGGGACGGACGTTCCAGGATCTCGCCAGGTTAGTTCCCTCGCCCCTGCCACCATGCCGACCAGGCCTTGCCTCCCGGTCACACCCCACGGCCAGATAACGTTTTTTGGTGTTTAGCGTAATTTCCTCTAAGCTGTGAGGCCAGCTGACTTCCCTTCGACAGGCAAACACCTCGGCTGCTTGCCTCACGCCCTATTCCGCTTTCGATCCGACCCTGCGTTTTATGAAAGCGATTTGAACAAGGACATCTGTCATGGCTCTTCTGCTGCAATCGTCAGCCGTCACTGGCACACTGGTCATCCTGGCAATTATCGCCATCGTGGCCGCGATCGGTGGCTTCTTCTACATGAAATACCGGAAGGGAAGTATTGAACTGCACCTCTCTCGCCACAACTATTCCCCCGGAGACATGCTGGATGGCACACTCGTGGTCACTCCGCGGCAGGACCTGTTCGTCGACGAAGTCTACGTAGAGCTCATCTGCACCGCGCACTGGTATGAATACTACTACGACGACAACGATCGACAACAGCGTCGCAGTCGCAGCGCTGAGGAGTATCGTCACACACATGAGATCGCGCGTGGCGTCTCCCTGACATCTGGTACCGAGAAAACATTCCCGTTTGATTTTGAGGTTCCCTACGAGGCCCGCGGGCTGACAAGCGGTTCGTCGCATTCCGAAGGTTTTCTAAGTGGCATCATGGACAGCGGGCGCAATCGCTACAGCTACGAATGGAGTCTGGCGGCACGTCTCGATATGAAAGGCCTCGATCTGACCACCAGCGAAAGTGTCGGAATCCGCTAAGGGCTCATCACATCGCGACAACGACTTACATTCTGCTTGCAAAAAAAACGCCGACGGGGATACGATGACCGTCCAGGTCATCGGTCAGCGCGATCCCCAAAGGCTCCCGGAATGCAATCCAAATCGCGGAAACGCGCCAGTTGGCGGTTCCTTCACCCTTTATCCCAACGTCAGCCCCTGGCCGCTCGGTCCCGCCGCCGGCTCTCGCTGGAAACGCTGGAAGAACGCCGTTTACTGATCGGAGATTTTGGAGACGCGCCCACACCGTATCCGACGCTCCAAGAGGAAGACGGCGCCCAACACCTCGCCAACGGCCCACGCCTGGGAGAGCTACGCGACACGGAGGAAGACGGCCAGCCCAGCGCTGCCGCTGACGGGGACGATACCGCCAACGAAAATGACGAGGATGGCGTGACTCTGTCGGAAGCGACCAGCGGGCAAACCAACGCATCGCTTTCGGTGAATGTCCAGGAAGCACCCACCGGCGCACAGCTCGATGCCTGGATCGATTTCGACGCCGACGGTAGCTGGGGTGGTCCAGGCGAACAAATCGCCGATGCGCTGGCCGTCGCCAATGGGGACAACACCATCAGCTTTGCCGTCCCCAGCTGGGCAACCGATGGCAGTCACATGGCTCGGTTTCGTCTGGCCGAGTCAGGAGACCTCGGCTTTTTCGGCCTTGCAGGTAGCGGAGAAGTTGAAGACCACCTGGTTGATATCACTACGGCGGTTCGCGCGGTCGAGGTGTTTGGCGGATTGCAGGTAATCAATAGCGAGGCCGACGGCGCCAGCGATGTCAAAGCGACGGATCTTGACGGAGACGGTGATGTCGATGTCATATCTGCCTCACAAGAAGACGGCACCATCGCCTGGTACCAGAATGACGGCAGCCAGGGCTTTACAACGCACGTCATCAGTAACACCGAAAACGGAGCGACTCGCATCGCAACGGGTGATGTCGATGGGGATGGCGACCTCGACATCGTCACCGCCGCAGCGACGACCAATACTGTCAGCTGGTATGAAAATCAAGACAATGAAGAATTCATCGCACGCGTCATCACCAGCGAGGCGTTCGGCGCCAATCACGTCTTGATCGTGGATCTCGACGGGGACGGTGACCGCGATATCTTGTCCACTTCGTCGGCAGACGACAGTATCCGCTGGCATGAAAACGACAGCACCCAGCAATTTACTACCCACTCCGTCAACAATGAGGCGGCAGGCGCACGTGGCTTAGCGGCAGCCGATCTCAACGGCGACGGTTACCTCGATCTTTTGACTGCATCCAGCGCTGACAACTCAATTAACTGGTACGCCAACGACGGTAGTCAGACCTTTACCGCCTACGCAATCAGTGAAACGGCCCTCGGGGCCAGTAGCGTCTTCGCCACAGATCTGGATCGAGATGGCGACACCGATGTGATCGCTACGTCCGCTGACGATAACACACTCTGGTGGTTTGAATACGACGCAACTGCAGAAGATGAAGAAACGGCCTTTGTATCACACTCGATCACAACTGAAGCCCTGGGGGCCAGCGAAGTCGTTACTGCCGATCTTGACGGAGATGGTCACACCGACCTGATCTCGGCTTCCGCAGACGATCACACCATCGCCTGGTACCAGAACAATGGCGAACAGGCCTTTGCGCGCCGCGTTATTACCGAGAATGCGAGTGGCGCCACCGCGGTGTCTGTCTCCGATGTCGACGGGGATGGCGATCTCGATGTCCTCTCCGCCTCGCATGACGACGACACCATCGCCTGGTACGCCCACAATGCCATTCCGACACTCGATGGAATCAACGACATCACCATCGATGAAGACGCCGCGGACCCTACCGTCGACTTGACTGGAATGACTGCCGGCGGCCGAGAAGATGACCCACTCCAGATCACAGTACAGAGTGACAATACCGATCTGATTCGCGACCCTCAAGTTGATTACGACTCCCCCGACACAACAGGTACACTCCATTTCCCGCCAGTGGCCGATGCCTTCGGTACTGCCACACTTACGGTCACTTTGACCGATGGTGGACCAGACCATGACCTGACAACCACAGCCGACAACGAGTCTATCAGCCGGTCCTTCGTCGTCACCGTCAATCCGATCAATGACGCTCCAACACTCGCTGCCCTCCAGGATCGCTCCATTCAGGAAAATGCCGCGACACAGGTCGTTGACCTGACTGGAATCAACGCCGGCGGCGGTGAAATCCAGCCGTTACGGATCGACGCCAGCAGTGACAATACCGCACTGATCGAAGACCCCACCGTTTCTTATACCTCGGACGAAGAAACCGGAACGCTGAGCTTTGCCCCGCTATCCGACCAAAGCGGAACTGCGCAAATCACCGTCACGGTGACCGATGGCGGACTGGACGAAAACATCGACACCAGCAGCGACAATGAGAGCTTCAGCCAAACGTTCACGATCAAAGTCAATGCTACACCAACCATCGCACCAATCGATCCGTTAACGCTCGATGAAGACGCGGGCTTGCAAACGGTCGATCTGATGGGGATCACCGCGGGGGCAGAAGAAAACCAGCCGTTGCGGATCAACGCCAGTAGCGACAATACCAACCTCATCGAAGCCCCCACCGTTTCTTATACCTCAGACGAAGACACCGGCACGCTCACCTTTTCCTCCCTGGCAGACGAAAGCGGCACCGCACAAATCACCGTCACGGTGACCGACGGCGGTCCGGACGAAGATCTCGACACCAGCGAGGACAATGGGAGCTTCAGCGAAACATTCACCGTCACCGTCGAATCGACTAACCGGCTGCCGCTCGCTACCGATGACACCTACACCGGCCAGGAAAATGTAACCCTGGTCGTCGACGCGCCGGGAGTGCTGCAAAACGACAGCGATGAAGATAATGACGAACTCTCGGCGGTGCTGGTCGAAGCACCATTGCACGGAACGTTGACACTCTTCGCGGACGGGGCCTTCCACTTCGAACCCAACGATGGTTTTAATCGCACAGACCACTTTACGTACCGCGCTGCGGATGCGGAATCCGAAAGTGAGGCCGCGACGGTCGCCATCACATTGGAAACAGAGTTCCCCTGGTACAACGGCCGTTTGCCGATGGACGTCAATGACGACGGAAGTATCGCGCCCAACGACGCCATCACGGGAGTCTCCAGCCTCAACCGTGACGGTTCACGCATCCTCCTCACGCCACGCGAGGAAGGCGTGGTAGCTCCTTTCTACGACGTGAACCGCGATGGATCACTTGCACCCAACGACGTGATCACCATTGTCAACCAGATGAATTCTGCAAACGCCGAGGGAGAAAGCCGAGTCGCGCAAACGTCGCAGAACTGGGCCCTGTGGTTCCCCGATCAACGGGCAACTGACGCGGGGCTAACACTGGGGGTACAGCTACACAAGGCGCAGAATCACCAGCCGCGAGAGCATGCCGAAGCCACCGGCAGTTCACCGCCTGCTAGTACTTCAAACATGCCGATTCAGCAGGAGGCGCCCATCCGCCTGCAGCTTGCGCGGTACTCGCGACTGCATCCACTGCACCTCCGTGATGCCTGGTTCGCCGTCCTGGCCGATAGCGACTGGATCACCGAGGATCCAGGCAGCGACTGGTACCTGCAGTAACGTAAGACGCCTGAGGCTGCCAGTTCATTCCGTTCCCCAAGCTTTCCGCAAGAACGAGATCCAGTTCTTGTGCAAGATGCCGGCAACCGCCTCCTGGTCGTAACCTCGGTCGGCCAGGAGACGTTGAAAGCGCTGCAGCTCCTCGATAGTGTCGAGATCTTCCGGAAATTCATCGGTTCCCAC
Source organism: uncultured Pirellulaceae bacterium (assembly GCA_964542185.1). Taxonomy (GTDB): domain Bacteria; phylum Planctomycetota; class Planctomycetia; order Pirellulales; family Pirellulaceae; genus UBA9264. Next base: position 2,626 of record CAZITS010000218.1, on the reverse strand, counting down.
ACCGCCATCCAGATCACTGCCGATCGCCACATGCCGGCAATCGCCCGCCAATTGACAAATATGGTCGATGTGGTCAACAACTCTCTCCAGCGTCACGGAATATTTTTCGTTTTTCGCCCCCACGATCCAACCGAAACTGACTTGCCAGTTACCCAACGTGACCCCGATCACAGCGTCGCGGGCGAGTATCGCCCGCAGTTGGTCATCATCAAACTCACGTTGATGCGGCACCAGCGCGCGACAATTGGTATGACTGGCCAACACCGGCCCCTGGTAAATCTGCAAACACTCCCAAAAAGAGACATCAGACAGATGCGTAACGTCAAGCGGTATCCCCAGCCGCTCCATCTCGCGCAGCAGCCCTGGTCCGATTGAAGTCAGGCTTCCATCACATCCCGTTCCTCCGGCATAACGTCCCTGCCCAAAATGCGCCGGTCCGATCAGTCGCAATCCGGCATCCCACCAGGACTGCAATTGTTCGGGGAACAATACCGGATCAGCGCTCTCCATACTGACCACAATTCCTAGTGGCGGAGCTGCTTCCTCTGGCGATGCCCCAGTGTCAAACTGCGCCCACAGCTCGAGATGCGCATCGAGCTGTGCCAGGTCCGTGATAACCGACACGTGGCCCTGCGCCTCCAGTCCCCGATAATACGCCAGTTGGCCATGAGCCACACCGTACGCCTGGGCCGGAGAGTTGTAATCAATGTGGGGTGTTGGCCGGCCAGTCGAACGCGCGCAAAGGGTGGTAAAGCAGAGCGCCACTCGACCGCGGCGCATCTGCGGAAACGCAACCGTACCCTTGGCCTTTCCTTTCCCCGGCGTACCTGACTCCAAGGCCCGCGTGGTGTAAGCATCCAGCAACAAGTCGCGATTGTTCTGCAGTGCGTTGAGCGCCAGATCAAGGTGCCCGTCAACGATCAACATGGCCTGTTTCTCCTGAACACTTGTGACTTCCCAAACGTTGATCAGCTCACGTTTGCGCACATGCTTCTGCTGCCCAACTGGCCGGACAGCATAGCCTGCCGATCGATAAAAACCAACCGCGTAGTGTTGCTCAACTGCCACACCAGAACCGACTTTTGCAACCACAGTACCCCAGGAAACCACGCGGCGAATCTCCCCTCCCCAACGTCAGGGGTTACGATGGCTTCTGCAACCTGCGAACACCACCGTCTGCTGTCTGTGTCAAATCCGCCTCACGAATGGAGCCAGTACGATGCCGCTGTTACCCTGCCGGGGCTTGTTGCTTTGTTCGTTACTGGTAGCTGCAACAACCACCGCAACAGATCCAGAACACAAGGTCACGGGGGAAATTCCAGCGGCAATACGGCGAGCCATTCCACGTCTGGAAGCAGGTGCGGCTGGCTCCGCGAAGAAACGGCAGTGCTTTACCTGTCACAACCAGGCCTTGCCTGTATTGGCACTGGCAATGGCACAACGCAAAGGCTTTGTCACAAACCGGGCTGTCTTCACCGCACAAGTGCAGCATACGGTTGCACATCTGCGCCGCGGCCAGGAGCGGTATCTTGAAGGTCGTGGACAAGGTGGACAGGTAATCACCGCAGGATATGCATTGTGGACGCTGCAAGCGGGTAGCTATTCTCCCGACGCGCTGACCACCGCAGTTACCGGATACCTGCTGCAGTATCAAAAAGAAGCATCGCACTGGAGCCATCCAGGCAAGCGCCCTCCCTCTACGGGAAGCGATTTCACAACAACCTATGTGGCACTGCGGGGACTGTCTGACTTTGGTAGCGACGCACAGCAACGATCGATCACCGCGCGACGAAAAGTCATTGCGCAATGGCTCACGACGGCACCATCAAAGGACACGGAAGATCTCGTTTTCACGCTGCGCCTACTGGATTTACTGGACACGGATCCGAACAACATCAAACGCCAGATCACTAAGCTCCTGGAAAAACAGCGACCAGACGGCGGCTGGTCACAGACGGAGCAACTCGACAGCGATGCCTACGCAACCGGGAGCGTCCTGGCGGCGATGCTAGAAACCGGGAGCCTGCAACCGAACCACAAGGCGGTGCAGCGCGGTACCGCGTATCTGGTCGGACAGCAACAGGCCGATGGCTCCTGGCGCACCACGAGTCGAGCCGAACCTTTTCAAACTTATTACGAAAGCGACTTTCCCCATGGCAAAGACCAGTTCATTTCGATCGCAGCCAGTAGTTGGTCCACACTCGCACTGCTGTTGACATTGCCCGACAGGTCCCAGCACCTGGCACCGCCCCCCACATCGCGCGCATCTGATTGATGCGTATTACAGCCTGCTGGGCTGCAACTAAAATAGAGACTCGCAGCCAGTCTGCCCTTGTACACAACTGGCCTTTCACAATTGCTTGCCACCGGATACAGGACATGCGGAAGCCGCTTTTACTGGCCCTCTGGCTGGGATCCCTTATTCTATCCAGTACGGGTCTGGCACAAGTGCCCGACACGTCTCCTCGAAACACCCCACTGGTGGCATTGATCCGCAGCTGCCTGCCCGCCGTGGTATCGATCCGCACCTTGACGCCGCTCGACAAGCCCGACACGTACCAGGTACGAATGGGAAGCGGTTCGATCGTCCATGAAACAGGCTACATTCTGACCAACGAACATGTGA
>CAZITS010000217.1:1775-8307 GCA_964542185.1 uncultured Pirellulaceae bacterium | reverse complement strand
TGAACTCGCCGGCCATCGAGGTGGATGGTGCGGCGACGAGCGATGGTTACCACAATCTCTCCCATCACGGCCGGTCGGAGGACAAACTGAAGCAGTTGGAGATTATTGACAAATGGCACATGAAGCTGCTGGTAGAATTACTCGATGGCCTGAAAGCGTTTGAAGAAGACGGCGAACCGTTGCTAAACCGAACGATGGTCGTTTACGGATCCAACCTGGGAAACGCGCACGCTCACACCTGCTTGAACTTGCCCACCCTGCTTGCCGGAGGAGGCTTCCGGCACGGACAACACCTGGCATTCGATACGCAGCGCAACTATCCATTGCCAAACCTCTTTGTCTCCATGCTGCAAAGGATGAATATCGCGGCCGACAAGTTTGCCTCCTCTACAGGAACGATGCGTGGATTGGAGTTTGTCTGATGACGCGTTTCCCGCCGAGCCGGAGGAACCTGACAGCTATCATTGTGGCGGTGAACGGCAGCCACCGCGTTCCCGTTCGATGTTCCACAAGATCGGCCAATGGCCAATACATGAGTGAGTCTTGTCACAACCAGAATGTCCCTGAACTAACTACGGTCGACAAATGAAAACAACTATTGGTCTCCCGAATCCATGCCGACTTCGTCATTTGCTGATGCAGTCATTCGTCATCGCTGGGATTGTTGGGTACATCGCGATGGGCCATTCAGCTGCAGCAGCCGATGCCACTCACACGCTGAGTAACTTTGAATCCAAAAAACAAAATCCGCTCGCCAAACACTTTACGACGCACAAGGCAAATACGACGCTGGTCAACGACGTACCCCAGGGTGGCGGCAAGTTTGCCGCGAAGACGGTGGTTGACGCCAAGGCCGGCGCAGCTGGCTATTTTGGCACGGGATTTCCGATTCCGAAGACGGACCTCTCGGGCGCATCGGCGTTGAGGTTCTGGATCAAAACGGACATCAAAAGTGACTTCAACTTCCAGATTCACAGTGACGGCAATCGTGTCAGTGCCTTCAAGTTTTCGACCTCCCCTGCGGCAGGCAAATGGAAGCAGATCACAGCTCCTGTCGCTTCTTTCCATGTGCCACAGTGGTCCAAGGGCAAAGCGGACTGGTCCGCCGTCAACCGCTGGCAAATCACTGCATTTGGCAACGGACCCTACGACGGCAAGTACATCATGATCGACAACCTGATAAGCACCGCAAAACGTGATCCCACAAAACCGCCTGCCAAGAGAGACGGGTCGGTACAGCGCGGCGGTACCATTCACTTGAAGCAGGCCGCAACCCCCGCGAAGGCAAAGTCTCCACCCGATGGTTTCCGTCGCCTGTTTGACGGGAAGACACTCAAAGGCTGGACCGCAATGGCGCGCATTCCGGTTCCCAACTATCCCGGGGCCGATTTCACGTGGCGCCTCGAAGGCGACGCATTGAAATCAGCTCTCCAGAACACAGGCCGATGGAAGGTTGAGGACGGAGCCATCGTGGGCGGACAGGAGCCTCCGGGCAGCGGCAAAGGAGCCTATCTGGTCTCCGACGAAAAGTTTGGAGACTTCGAGCTCATCATGGACATGAAGCCCGACTGGAAGACGGATAGCGGGTTCCTCGTTCGAACTCTTCCCGGCGGCAGTCCCGGTATGCAGATTCTGGTCGACCACCGCCCGCAAGGCGGGATTGGCGGCTTCTACGGCAATGGAATCGCCGGCATCCACGGAATGCCCTTCGCCATCGACGCCGACTACGACCGGCAGGGCAATCCTACCCAGATGATCGCGGCCAGACCCGACGACGAGCGGGTAGAACTCAACAAGAAGACGCGTGGAATCCTGGAATACGCGGCCGATGTCGATACATTTCTCAACGTCTGGAACTGGGGCCAGTGGAACACCGTCAAAGTCCGCTGCGAAGGACGCATTCCCAGGCTCACCACCTGGGTAAACGGTCTCAAGATCGCCGTTCTCGACATGAACGATCTCGAGTGGAAGAACTACGACAAAGAAGCCTGCGCGAAGATGCTGGGACGCCAGGGACACATCTCTCTCGAAGTGCACGACAACAACTTCAATCATTGGCTGGGCAAGGATCGTTGGTGGCCGGGTGCGGTTGTTCGCTGGAACAACATCTTCATTCGCGAACTCGCATCTGGAGCAGCAAGCGATGATCGTTAGCGGCCGCTCTTGGAAACTCCTTCACGCGTTCGCCTGCGCGAGTCTGATCTTTGGCGGAAGTGTGTCCGCGCAGAATGCGTCCTCTGATTACGACTTCAATCGTGACATTCGAGCGATTCTCTCCGGGAAGTGCTTTCAATGTCACGGGCCCGATGCCGCAGCGAGGGAAGCCGACCTGCGGCTTGATCGTCGAGAAGCCGCAATCCATTCCGGCGCCTTCGTGCCGGGTTCACCGAATGCGAGCAAGCTTCTCAATCGCGTTACATCGCAGGATCCGGACCTCCGGATGCCGCCCCAGGGAAGCCCGCTGTCCGTGGGGCAAGTTGCGAAGCTGACGGCCTGGATCAAAGCCGGTGCGAAGTACGAGCAGCACTGGTCCTTTCAGCCACCGCAACGTCCCGGCCGGCCCTCGGTGCGCAACGAGTCATGGCCCATTAGCGAACTGGACTACTTCATCCTGCACCGCGTCGAAAAGGCGGGGCTGCAGCCGTCGCAAAAAGCTGAGCCAGCTGTGCTACTCAGGCGACTTTATCTGGACCTGATCGGCCTGCCACCGTCCGTCGAAGAGATCGATGCGTTCGAGGCGGACCCGTCACCGAAGAACTTTGCCGCCGCGGTCGATCGCCTGTTGCAGTCGCAACACTTTGGCGAAAAATGGGCGGCTGGTTGGCTCGATCTGGCTCGCTATGCCGACTCCAACGGATACCAGCACGACGATATGCGGACGATGTGGCCGTATCGGGATTGGGTCATCACGGCCCTCAACGATGACATGCCCTTTGACCAGTTCACCATCGAGCAACTCGCTGGTGACTTGCTTCCCGATCCAACGACCAGCCAGCTCGTGGCGACTGGATTCAACCGCAACGTCCCCGTCAACTTCGCGGGTGGCACGAAGGTTGCTGAACTCCGCGCCAACATCCTGCACGACCGCGTGGCGACCACGGGTGCTGTCTGGCTCGGGCTTACTCTGGAATGCGCTCAATGTCACGATCACAAGTTTGATGCCGTCTCGCAGCGCGAGTACTACCAGCTCTATGCCTACTTCAATAAGGCTGTTCCGGAGGTCGCACAGAAGAGCGAGACCATGTTCAAGAAGCTCTTCGTGGGCCGCGAGGTTATCGTCTACGAATCAGCAACGGATCAGCAGAAAGCAGAACAACTGGGCCAGATCCTGGCGCGGGAAGAGAACCAACTGGAAAACGACGACTCGTCTGAGAGTGGCGAAACGATCATCCTCGATTTCGAGGGACCGAATCCTTTGGCCGCCAACCGTGTTTCCCACCCGGCAGACACCTCGCTTGTCCGCGATACACCCGACGCTGGCGGCAGGGTGGCAGCCAAGACCGTCGTCAAGCCCGCCCAGCGGGACCCCGGTTTCTTCGGGACCAGTTTCCTTTTTCCCGCGCGCGATTTTTCCCGCCTGGCGTCCCTCACGTTTTGGATCAAGTCCGACATCGCAGGCACCTTCAACTTCCAGATTCACAATTCCGACAAGCGGGCAAGTGTCTTTGGTTTCTCCACGACTGGCCGCAACCTCAAGGCGTGGAAACGAGTTACTGCACGTCTTGACGCCTTTGAGAAACCGCCGTGGGCCAGTGACAAAGTCGATTGGACCGAGGTTACGAAAATCCAGATCACTGCGTTTGGCAATGGCCCCTATGGGGACAAGTACATCATGCTGGACAACGTGACAGGTCACACAAACTCGGAGCGAGACCTGCGCATCAAACGCATTGCGCGGCTCCGCGAGGAACTGGACGAACTGCAAACCTCAACGATGGTGATGCAGGACGCGAAAGAGCCGCCAACAACTCACGTGATGGTTCGCGGAGACTATGCGACACCAGGCGATCGAGTGGATACAGGAGTTCTTTCCGCATTACACCCATTGGACCCATCGCTGCCGCGCAATCGGCTCGGTCTGGCCAGGTGGCTGACGGATCCCGACAATCCGCTCACAGCACGAGTCGCAGTCAATCGGATCTGGGCAGAGATCTTTGGCCGAGGTATCGTCGCAACGCCGGAAGACTTTGGTATGCGCGGCGCCGCGCCCAGCCATCCACGGTTGCTCGACTGGCTCGCCCTCCGTTTTGTCGAGCAGGGCTGGTCGTTCAAGAACCTCATCAAGACAATTGTGATGTCCTCGACGTATCAGCAAACCTCAATTGCATCCAACACACTGCTGGCAAAGGACCCCGTCAACGCCCTTTACGCGCGCGGACCGCGCGTCCGCCTCTCCGCGGAACTGGTTCGCGACAACCTCCTCGCCATCTCGGGCCTGTTGTCGGGCAGGATCGGTGGCTCTGTGGTCTATCCCGTTCAGCCCGACGGACTCTGGATGGAGATCCTGGGCGTCATGGATGTCAAGAAGTATCCTACCTCGGACGCTATCGATCGTCATCGACGCGGCATCTACACCGTCTGGCGACGCGGCAATCCCTATCCCAGCATGATCAACTTCGACGCCCCGGAACGCAGCGTTTGCACTACGCGGCGAGATCGCTCCAACACGCCGCTACAAGCGCTAACGCTGCTGAATGATCCCGCCTACGTCGAAATGGCAACTAAATTTGCCGGCATCATTTGGGGCTGGGAGGGCAGCGACCGGGAAAAGATTGTCCGCGCTTTTCGAACGGCGGTTTCGCGCCCTCCTACGGACGATGAAGTGATGATCCTGTTGCAGCTGCGCCGAAAGCGGGGGTCGTGGTTCGCGGTGGCCCAGGCGCTGTTGAATCTCGACGAAACGATAACGAAATCATGACCAGTTCAAATAAAGCAATCGACGTCATCAAGCGGCGCGAGTTCCTGCGACGGGGAACCCTGGGCATTGGTTCGCTGGCATTGTCCGACTTGTTGACTCGAGACGCGCGGGCATCCACGCTTCATCATCCGCCGCGCGCCAAGAACGTGATTTTCCTGCATATGGTTGGCGGGCCCTCACAGATGGACACGTTCGATCCGAAACCAGCACTCGACAAATGGGACGGCCGGTCGCTGCCGGAACAATTAACACGCGGGCAGAAGTTCGCGTTCATCACGCCGCAGGCCAGGGTCATCAAGTCACCATACACATTCAAGCCACGGGGCTCGTCCGGCATCGTGATGTCGGAGTTGTTCCCTCACCTTGCCAAAGTGGCGGACGACATCACGCTGATCCGCAGCATGCGCACCAATGAGATCAATCACGGGTCGGGAGAATTGTTCTTCCATACGGGGCAGGGCCGCATGGGTCGGCCATCTTTTGGCGCATGGACTGCGTACGGACTCGGAACAGACAACCGGGACCTGCCCGCCTACGTCGTTTTGAAGGACGGCCCCACCGCGGCGGGCACATCCGTCTGGAGCAACGGCTTTCTGTCATCACGGCATCAGGGCGTGGAGTTCCGCCAGGGACGGCAGCCGATTCATTTTCTCGACAGTCCGACATTTACCTCCCAGGAAGAACGCCACGAAGTGGTAAACGCGATCAAGCAGCTCAACGGGAAAGCCCTGGAGCGCTATCGCGACCCGGAAATTGCCACGCGCATCGCGCAGTACGAACTGGCCTTTCGCATGCAAACTTCGGTGCCCGATCTGGTCGACATTGATCGCGAGCCGGAACACATTCTGAAACGCTACGGACTGCGTAACGCGGAGGGGACAGACGCCGGTTCGCAGTTCGCCCGTAACTGTTTGCTCGCGCGGCGGTTGGTGGAAAAAGGAGTTCGTTTCGTACAGATTTTCGCCGGGGGATGGGACCATCACGAGGCGATTTACAGGTCCCTGCCGCGTTCCGTCGACAAAGTCGACCAGGCCTGTGCCGCACTCATTCAGGATTTGAAACAGCGCAGCCTGCTGGACGAAACACTTGTGATCTGGGGCGGCGAATTCGGTCGTACACCGATGGTTCAAGAACATAGCGCCGGGACCGGCGAGAAAACTGCTCCCGGCCGAGACCATCACAAAGAATGTTTCAGTATCTGGATGGCAGGCGGTGGCCTGAAACGTGGCTTCACCTACGGGTCCACTGATGAGTTCGGTTTCGGGATTGCCGAAAACGAAGTCCACGTTCATGACTTTCATGCAACATGTCTTCATCTCCTCGGCATCGACCACGAACGCCTGACATTCCGTCATCAAGGACGCGATTTCCGTTTGACAGACGTCCACGGACACGTAGTACACGACATCATCTCATGACAGCTGAGTTGTTCGAGTCACTGCATCGAACAATCTCAGAACGCATGCCGTCCTGGGTCGACGCCTGGCCCGGCGACTCACCTACTGTCTGTTGATCATCGTCGCTTCACGGGCGGGCGGTTGTCGTCTCTGCTACGTAGGTTTCACTTGCAGACGCAGTTACTGATGCGCGCTGTCGTACTGATGCGCGCTGTCG
>CAZITS010000217.1:0-1675 GCA_964542185.1 uncultured Pirellulaceae bacterium | reverse complement strand
TACTGATGCGCGCTGTCGTACTGATGCGCGCTGTCGGCGGATTGATGTTGATGCCGAACAGTACGGTTTCGAGTCGTTCGCTGATCATGCCGAGCGGCCGTTCTATCCAGTCCGGCTGACCAGAATCCACACCATTTCACTTTGGCGCACGGTTAGACGGGGACGCTCTCTGGAATCAGATGAGCAGGAAAGTCAGGTGCTTTTGCACAACCGACCTGCTCCATAACCTGCTGCAATTGTTTCTTCAGCATTTCAAATGTGTGATGCCCTCCGTATCTGCCCAGCGCACATACGCCGAACATCGGAGCCCGTCCCATGAACGCAAAGTGGGCTCCACAGGCCAGGCAAGCGGCGATGTCCGCTCCCGAATACATTCCACCATCGATCATCACTCTTAGCTTGTTACCGAATTCCGGCACCAGCTTGTACATCGGAACGATCGTTGATTGGCCTCGATCAAGCTGGCGACCACCATGATTCGAAACGATCAAACCATCTAAACCATGCTTGACCGCGATCTCCGCGTCTTCCGGATTGACGATTCCTTTGATAACCAGATTTCCCTGCCACTTTTCACGAATCGGGGCAATCTTTGTTTCGGTTAAGCGTCCCGAAAAAGTCTTGTTCATGAATAAACCGAGATGCTTCATGTTCAATCCTTTGGGAATGTAGGGTTTCATCGTCTTGAATTCGGGCTTGCCGGCAACGAGTTGCCCCGCCGCCCAACTTGGACTCAACAGCATCTGCCCAATGTTACGTGGTGTCATTCTGGGTGGAATCGATAACCCGTTGCGGATTTCCTTGGGGCGATAGGCGAACGTTGGCGTGTCCGCCAAAATCACCAGTGTGCGACAGCCCGCGTCCCACGCCCTTTCCAGCAGCTTGTCGCGCAGTTCGACTTCGGCTGGATGATAGAGCTGAAACCAGAACTTACCTCCGGTGATCTCTCCAATGTCTTCGATGCTGGCCGTGCTAACCGTGGAAAGAGTAAAAGGGAGGTTGTGATCGACCGCAGCCTGGGCCAGCAGCTCGCATGCCTTGGGCCACATCAGCCCCTGCAAACCAACAGGCGCGACCCCGAAGGGCGCATCATATGTTTCGCCGAAAAGCTCGGTGGCCTGGTCTGCTCCCTGGAAATCCCGTAAGTACCAGGGTTTTAGTTGGACCTTGCGAATGTCACTGTTGTTCCGCGCCAGATTGACTTCCGTAAAGCAACCGGCGGCGAGATAGTCGTACGCGAAGCCCGGCATCCGAGCCCTGGCTTTTACTCGTAGATGTTCGACAGACGGATATTCGGAATTGAAGTGGGTTTGCATGAGCCTGGTATAACGTTTGGACAAGGAAGCCGCGCGGAGCGGCACAATAAAGACAACGGAGTGGTGGCGACGATCATTTCCAATCCGGGAGCATCACTTCTTATACACTTCTTTTGGATCGAAGACGCGCTCGCCCACAATCTCGACATCCCCCTTTTGCGGATCGACCTTCCGAAACAGGCAGCTCCGATAGCCTTCGTGACAGGCCGCACCCCCGATCTGGTTAACCTTAATCAGGATTGCATTGCCTGATGATTCAGCAATCCCTCGGCTTAGCCGTTCAGGGTTAGTAACAAAAAGATCATCGCCGACAACCTGAACTGCACCACCTATAGCACTGGTCAGCCCCTTAAATCCGT
>CAZITS010000216.1:0-8318 GCA_964542185.1 uncultured Pirellulaceae bacterium | reverse complement strand
CGACGTGTGGTGACGCGCAAAGACATACGGAAAAAGGCAGAACAGGGAATCTGGCGGAGCAGGGCCCCGCCAGGTGATCAGAATGTTCCTGGCCCGTATGGCAAGATCATCTGGTCACGTACACGTCGCGGCGCTATGGCGGTGTTCTAATTTTTTGCTTGGCTTTGGTGGATGTTGATTTTTGGGATGTATCTTCTTGGGGGAAATACTCTCACACGGGGCCTGAAGCCCTGGCCCCGCCTGTTCCATGCCATGCGAGCGAGCCGTGAAACAGAACTGGCAAAAGACTACCCGATCCACGTCGTTACGGCATGGTCAGGTAACACACCGCGCATCGCCATGAAGCACTACCTCCAAGTGACCGATGACGATTTTGAAAGGGCGGCCCAAGGCGGCGCAGCACTCGCACGTCTCACTGCGCACGCAGTCGCAAGAAACGACAAAAGCCCCTGCGGCAACAAGGGCTTATGCGAATGGGTGCGATACCGGGCGAGAGTCTGCCACGGCATCGAGCGGAGAGGACAGGATTCGAACCTGCGGACCAGTTGCCCGGTCACGGATTTAGCAAACCCGCGCTTTCGACCACTCAGCCACCTCTCCTGCGAACGGCCCCTGATTGTGCAGCATCAACGCCTGGCCTGCAAGAGAGCCTCTGCGGCAAGCGAGTATGATTCGTGCCAACTAGCCGTGTTCACGAGCCATCTGGCAGTCCGCCTCAGCGCGTAGCCTTGCAAAGTAGCCTCGCAAAACTACCTTCGGATTGACATCTCGCGGGCAGAGAGATAGCTTGACTGCTCGTGATGAAGTTGCCCCGGTGTTAATTCAGTCCTCACGCCGTCACAGCGAACTGTTGCCACCTGGGCGTCCTACCTCTGGTCCGATTTCGGTCGGTTCCCACCTCGCCGTTACTCCCGCCAGGCCGCGAGCAATGATCGCAAAACTCGTCCCGCAAAGTCGGGATGACTTGCCAACCGAGTTCGTCTTGGAAAAACTGCCCATGACCCTGGGTCGGTGCGATAGTGCTACCATTTGCCTGAATGACCGTTGGGTAAGCCGATTGCATTGCGAAATTGATCTGATTGACGGCAGTTTGATCGTGCGAGACCTGGGCTCCAAACACGGCACAATCCTCAACGGCACACACACCAAGCAAGCCCAACTTATGCCTGGTGACCGCCTCTCTGTGGGAATGGTAACATTCGAAGTCGTACTCATCGGACCAGCTGGCAACGCCAACGACGACTCACAGGAATTGCGAAAACGGCGCCCACGTTGACCGGTCGCTATTTCAGCTAAAGATTGCCATTACGTGCCCCTCAGGCACTTCCTTTCTGCGCCAAGTCGCTTCATAATGCGCAGCGGGCTGCATTTGCCCAGCAGACACACAACGACCGGCCCAACGAGCACCACGCCTCCCGCACGCATTTCGAATCCAGAGGGCACCCAGCATGTTTTCATCTGACAAGCTTCAACGCAGGCATTTTATCGCAACCGGTTCCGCATTGATCGCCAGTGCCAAGACCAGTTTGAGTGCCCCCCTCAAAGCAGCTGATAACGACCCTTACGGTGGCTGGCCAGTTGGTGTGCAAAGTTATTCTCTACGCCAATTCAACACCCTCGAAGCCATTCGACACATCCAGGGAATGGGCCTGCATTTCGCCGAATTTTACAGTAAGCATCTGAGTGTCCAGGCGACTGCGGAGCAAATTGCCGAAACGTCCAAACTCTGCGCTTCTGCAAAAATCAAACTCAACGCGCACGGTGTGAATCGATTCACCAAGGATCACGCTGCAAATCGCAAGATTTTTGCCTTTGCCAAACGCGCTGGCATCAAGAATATTACCGCCGATCCTGACCCCGATTCATTTGATAGCCTCGACAAACTCGTCGCTGAGTTCGGAATTCGTGTCTGCATCCACAACCACGGCCCCAAGCATCGCTACAACACCATCGCCGATGTCCAGAATGCCGTGTCCAAACACCATAAGTGGATTGGCGCGTGTGTCGACACTGGCCACTTTATTCGCGGAGGCACCGATCCCGTCAAAGCCATTCGCGACCTCGGACCGCGCGTCTTCGCAGTTCACATCAAAGACGACAAATTCAAAGGTGACCCGCGTTCACACAACGTTGTCATTGGCCAGGCTAATCTTGACGTTGTCGGGCTTTTCAAGGCGCTCAAGACAATTGACTTTCCCCGTGACGGCTCCTTGTCACTGGAATACGAATCCAACCCCCAAAATCCAATCGACGACATGAAACAGTGCCTGGAAGTCGCCCGTGCAGCGATTGCGAAGGCGTAACCTCTGTAGATCTTCCGGTTGGTTGACCAGCGCGACATCCGGATTTAGAGTGGGTAGGTTGGTTCTCGCTTGATTCGTAGTAATTCAGGCGTATTCAGATCAAAGTTGTCGGATGCGGATTAGCGGATGCTCGCCAAACGTGTCATTCCATGCTTGGACGTAGATCAAGGTCGCGTCGTTAAGGGAACAAATTTCCTCAACCTGCGCGACGCAGGTGACCCTGTACAAGTTGCGGCCCGCTACGAACAGGAGGGCGCCGACGAGTTAGTGTTTTTAGATATCGCCGCGAGCCACGAAGGCCGGGGCATCATGATGGACGTGGTACGTCGAACTGCGGAATGCGTCTTCATGCCGCTGACAGTGGGCGGAGGCATTCGCACAATCGCAGATATTCGAGAATTATTAAATGCGGGATCGGACAAAGTTTCAATTAACTCAGCCGCCTGCCGACAACCCGATTTTGTGCGGGAAGCTGCAGAGCGATTTGGTAGTCAATGCATCGTCGTAAATGTCGACCCCAAACGTGTCCAGCACCGGGGAACCGAAGTCTGGGAAGTTCACATTAACGGTGGACGAGTCCCGACGGGACTACAAGCGGTCGAATGGGCACAACAAGTGGAGGAACTAGGAGCTGGTGAAATCGTCTTGACGAGTATGGATTGTGACGGCACCAAAGATGGCTACGACCTGGAAATTACTTCAGCCGTCAGCCAGGCTGTGTCGATTCCAGTTGTTGCAAGTGGCGGTGCCGGAAATCCACAACATCTCGCAGACGCCATTGAACACGGCAAAGCCGATGCAGCGTTGGCAGCCAGCATTTTTCATTTTGGAGAGTTTTCGATTGGCGAAACAAAACGTGTGATGGCGGATAGAGGTATACCCGTTCGCTGAATACAGCGGCCAGCAGCGCGCGTGCGTCAACTTCTCAAGGCAAGTACAAATCGCGGATAACAGTCAAGCTAAGGTGGCAAAGTCGCTCATCGACATTCAAGTTCAGTTGGTGCGTCACTGACACAATTCAGTGAGCAAGTTGGAGAATCAACAAAATGGCTACAAGTGATGCGTTAGACAACACCATCGATCTGGCCGCCGACGAAGACTTGGCGCAGTCGTTTCTGGCAGAACGTGAAGAACTCGAAGTCGACAAATATTTCCGAGCGCTTGTCAAGTTAGAGGGCAGCGACTTGCACATGAAGGTGGGACAGCCACCTATCGTCCGAGTCGATGGCACCCTTAAACAACTCAACCGAGGTCCCATCGACCGCCAGGAAATGGTCGACCTCCTGTTCCCCATGCTCAACGAACGGACACGTGTCATTTTCAAAGACGAGGGCGGTTGTGACTTCGCTTACACCGTAGACGTAGACGGCACCGACTGGCGGTTTCGCGTCAACATGCTACAGCAACTAGGGTCTTTGGGCTTAGTCGCCAGACGCGTGAATAACTTCATTCCAACTTTCGAAAAACTCTACTTGCCCGACGGCCTGGAAAGACTCTGCCAGTTTGATCAGGGGATGATCTTATTGGCCGGTGTCACTGGCTCAGGTAAATCAACCACTATTGCCTCGATGCTGGACTGGATTAATCGGCACTACAAGAAACACATTCTGACGCTCGAAGATCCAGTCGAATTTGTTTTTTCCGAAGCAAAATCGCTGATCAATCAACGCGAAATCGGGATGGACGTAAAAGATTTTAACATCGCGATGAAACACGCGGTGCGTGAAGATCCCGACGTCATGTTGGTTGGCGAAATGAGAGACGAAGAGTCTTTCATGACTGCTATCAATGCTGCAGAAACAGGCCACCTCGTGTTCGGAACCATCCACGCGTCCAGTGCGTCGACAACAATTGGTCGTATCCTGGATCTTTTCCCAGAAGGAATGCACGGAGCGATCCGCAGTGCAATCGCTTTCAACATGAAGGGCATCATTGCCCAGAAACTGTTGCGGTCGATCAAGCCGGATGTGGGAAGAGTACCAACATGTGAAGTTATGACATTTTCGCCCACGATTCGAAAACTCATCCTGGAGGGCGAGGACGAAAAGCTACCTGACGCGATTCGGATCGGCGCTGAAGACGGGATGCAGGACTTTACGATGAGCTTGAAACAACTCCTGGACGACGAACTTATCGATCGCCCAACCGCCTTTGAGGTCGCTCCTAACCGCGAACAACTAAAGATGGCGATCAAAGGAATCGACGTGTCTGAACCTGGTATTCTCTAGTCAATAGCAGGAAGGCATTTCGTTCCAGTTACTTGATTTACGTAGCCACACGCCAAGTGTCTGCCACGGTGCATTTTGTGAAAGTCAGCGATGTTCGGACGGAAAAA
Source organism: uncultured Pirellulaceae bacterium (assembly GCA_964542185.1). Taxonomy (GTDB): domain Bacteria; phylum Planctomycetota; class Planctomycetia; order Pirellulales; family Pirellulaceae; genus UBA9264. The sequence continues at coordinate 3,680 of CAZITS010000216.1, read as the reverse complement.
ACGCAAGCAAGAAGAAGAAGACCTGGCACCGCACGAAATGGGGCCCCCAGTCGAGCTATCTGCGCGAGGTGCAGACGATGAAAAGAACACGCAGCATTTACTGCGAGCTCGACAAAACATGGGGATCGTCACAGTCAAAGAGGTGATTGCCGACCTGGCGGCACACCACGCTGATCGTGTCATGCTCGACCTGTCACCCCAATCCCAGTCCGTGACAGTACGTTACGACATTGACGGCGCCTGGCATTCACAAGAACCAAAAGAATTGCAAACTGCGGTTGGCATGCTCGGCATTATGAAGCTGATTTCTAACTTGGACGTTAAGGACAATCGCTCGCGGCAAAATGGCCAATTTGGCGCCGAATACCAGAATGTAAAATACGACTGCAAGTTGACCACTCAGGGCACCGAAAACGGAGGCGTTCGCTTCATACTGGAACTCTGGAATAGCAAGAACGAAATCAATCGGCCAAGCCCTATGGGCATGCGCGAGGAAATGCTCGAGCGTTACAAAGAACTGGTTGCGGCTGACAGTGGCCTGTTTATCGTTTCAGCTCCGCCGAATCACGGAGGTTTTACAACGACTTGGATCTCCGCACTTGGTGGCACTGACCGCTATATGCGTGATTTTGTTGCCGTCTACGACAAGGAAAAAATCGAGCCTGAAGTCGAGAATATCGACCAGGTAACTTACGACCTGGCAGCGGGAGAAACGCCGGAACAGGTTTTGAACAAATTGATGCTGAAACAACCTGAAGTGCTGGCATTTCCAGAAATCAAGAGCTCCGAGCTACTTAATGAACTGTTAGATTTGATCGTCGAAGACAATATCTGCGTTTTCGCAGGTGTAAGAAGCAAGGATGCGGCCGAAGCATTGCTGCGACTTATGCAATTAAAACCGGATACACAAAAATTTACGCAAAACGTTTCTTTTGTCCTCAATACCCGGCTTGTTCGACGGTTGTGCAACGCCTGCAAACAGGGATTCCAACCACCACAGCAACTGCTGCAAAAACTAGGGATTCCCGCGGGTCGAGTCAGCGTGATGCACCGAGAGTGGCGCCCCGAGGACGCTGAAACCAAAAAAGGCCAAGATGTTGAAAAGTGCGAGAAGTGCGCTGGCTTGGGCTACAAGGGACGTATCGCCATTTGTGAACTACTGGTCATTGATGACGCGATTCGCGAAGCACTTGTGAAACAACCTCAGTTGGAAGTCATCCGGAAACTGGCAAAGAAATCGGGACACGCGACACTCCAACAAGAAGGTATCCTCTTACTGACACAGGGAATCACTTCAGTGAACGAACTGCAACGGGCGCTCAAGTAGCCCGCTTGTTTTCCTTGCGACGTGAATAATCCGCGTGCCTGAAATAGTGCGTAATCTGCCATCTTGGTGCAGTGCTAGCACTAAGTAAGAGTGTCGCTGGCGCAGGGCGCAGCGAGTAATAGTGGGATCGGGGCACTAACCCCATTCACTTTACCCTGGGCCACACACAGGTGCGCCAAATCGCTTTCAAACCTTCAGCTGGCTGCTGCTGTGGCTTGCCGCAATCAGCTTAATTGTCTTCTTGTGGGTAATCGTTAGATCTGGTAGTTTTCTCACCCCCTTGCGAAGGGGGTGTTTTAGCTGATGCCGTGCGTTCCAAATTGCCGAAAACGCAAAGTGAGGCTTTCCTTTTCTTGTGTTCTTGGTGTGTACGTCCATGACGCGTTTCAAATCACGTTGCCTCGTGATCGTAACACTGGCTGGGTGGCTTTCGACACTCAGCGGATGTTCGTTCTTGCGACAAGCCAAGAACGATGAAATGGCGATGGCTCGTCAAGTCTCTCTGCGCGGTGAACAGGCACTGCGCCAAGGTCATTGGCTTCACGCCGAGCAACTCTATGGTCGGGCAATTCAACACGCTCCCAGCGATCATCGGGCCCAGCGCGGATACGCGGAAGCACTCTGGAATCAGCGTGCACACGACACCGCGATTAGCCATATGGAAAAAGCCTTGAAGTTCTCAGGCCAAGATCCCAAGGTAATGGTGCGATTGGGTGAAATGTATCTTGAAAAAGGATATCTTCCACAATCCAAACACTGTGCGGAACAAGCCATTGCAACCGACCACATGCTTCCAAGCGGCTGGGCGCTGAAAGGCAAGGCACTATTCCGCGCGGGAGATCTTGATGGGGCACTGGCTGGTTTTCATCGTGCCTTAAGTCTTCAAAGCCAGCTTCCTGGTGTTCAGCTGGAAATGGCCCAAGTCTATCGAATGCAGCAACGGCCGCGGCGTGCCTTAGCAACGCTAGACGTTCTCGCACGCACTTACGAAAGACAAGATATTCCACAAGAGGTCTTATACCTGCACGGCCTGGCTCTTAAAGACATCGGACGTTACGAGGAATCTGCTGACCAGCTAGCGCAAGCAGTTAAACAGGGGCAACCCAACGCGAAACTGCTCTTCGAATTGAGTGAGTCGCAGTGGCTGGCCGGCAATCCAGCGAATGCGCGACTGTCGTTACTGGAAGCACTATCGCTCAGCCCTGACCACCATCCCAGTCGTCAATTGCTGGCTCGCATTGAAGACAATCGTCAAGGATTGACTGCAAACATTTCACGCTGAGCCTACTAGCACCGCACTGCGACAGATTCATTCCCGGGCCTTCTCAAAGAAGCACGGCAGATGGTGCGCCGAGTGCGACAGGGCGACGAGCCAGATTCTTCTCTGAACCAACTCTGTCTGTAGCCAACGACATCAGTTACGCAGAAATCTCAAGTCAATAAACTTGAGCTCTCTCTCTAGCACGTGTCTTCGTTGCCGATCCGGTTCATTCGTACGGACATACAGGTTCATACCCTGTTTCTCGAGTGCCTTCAGTGCCTGCACAATTTCAGGCGTCAACGAATTAAAGAACAGGTGGGCGGAAGTCAAAGTACGAATTGCGCCAAGTTGCAGTACAACCTGCGGGCCGATGGACATACGATTCCCCAATGAAACTGACTCCAAACGTGGCAGGCTGGATAATACCGAAAGCCCGTCTTCCGTGACTCGCGGACAGTCGAGTTCCAACGACTGCACCTTCAGCCCCTGCAGACTTTGCATGTCAGCGTCTTGAATTGAGCTGGATCGCAAAGTCAACTGGGACAAACGCACGCACCCCTTCAACGCCCTCAATCCAACCGCTGCCACGGGAGTCTCAACCAGGGAGAGGCTGCGAAGCTGTTTCATTTGGGCCACCCACTTCATCGACGCATCTGATACCGGGCTGTACTCGACAATCAAATAGACTGTTCTCGTGGAACCCGCTTCAAGAAATTCTCCGGACACCCGGGTTTTCCGGAGTGTCAATTGTGGCGTCTGCGCCCAATGGGGCATCCTGGCAGCACGGCTGTCATCAATCGTAGCGCCTGAAAGCGCTAGTTGATTCACTTTGGGAAACCCTTTGAGCGTAGCAATCTGTGTTGGCGTTGGATCTACAAGCTCTACATTCCAAGCACGAGGCATTTGCCAATCCCAGTACCATGTGTCTTGGTTTGAACGTTCAAAGGCAACCTCACCTCCGGTTGATTCGATTTCTAGCACACGCCGCTTCAGCTCACCGTGCCAACCGAACACCCAGGATGTCGCCGCAGACAGAAACCAGAATACCCCCACACAGAGGCCGGTTGCGAGCTTGCGCCAATGACCATTTTT
>CAZITS010000215.1:6592-8354 GCA_964542185.1 uncultured Pirellulaceae bacterium | reverse complement strand
CGCGGTCTACTTTCCAGACGGTTTTCCCCGTAGTTTTGTTCAGCGCCACCACGTACTGGTGGTCAAAACCATCGTAGTGCACGATCAACAGATTCTTGAAAAGGATGGGGGATGATCCAGGACGGCGCCAATGATCGCAGGGCAAATCCCGCCGTGACCAGAGTGTACGACAGTCCGCAGTGTCCAGGCAGGCAGTCCCGTAACTGCCAAAGTGCACATAAACCCGGCCCTCCTCAATGACAGGAGTCGGCGAAGCGTACGAATTGAAGTCATTGCCGAAACGGGGCTTTTCATTCTCGTAGAGCAGGCGATCGTGCAGCGTGCGCCCCGACTCGCGATCGATGCACAATACGGACATGCGTTTTCCATCAGCACTCGCCGTAGTCACCCAGATCTGGTTTCCCCAGACGACCGGGGAGGACCAGCCACGTCCGTGAATGGCTGTTTTCCACTTCACACTTTGTTTTTCGCTCCACGTCAGTGGTAACTGCGTGGACTCCGCATGGCTATTTGCCGAAGGGCCGTGTAACTGCGGCCAGTTTCGGGCGCCCCACACGGTCTGCGAAATCATGCATACCAGACTGCCAACCAATAGAATTCGCATCGAACGCTCCCGAAAGTATGCAGGTTTACAACGCGACCGCGTCAACACAACGTGACAAAACCACGACCAACATACCACAACCAGCATGAAAACTCGTGGCAACGTGGGAACCAGAGGCACGCGCACGCGGCGCGGCCATCACAACAGCGAAAATAAGGATCGCTACTCACCACCGGTCGTGACAGCGGGTTGCGTGGCTTCAGCAGCTGCAGCTTTGCGTGCCGCATCGATCGCCACGCGACGGCGACGGATGACGAGCATCAGCCCCCAGAACCCCAGAAACAAGGCCACGCACGAGGCAATCACAAGTCCCTTCCAAACCCGCCAGTCACGATTTCCGTTCGGGCCGAAAGCCGCACCCCACGTATGAAACCCACCCCAGAGGGTGATTCCCAACATGATGATCCACGTAAGACGGGAAGGTCGCAGACGGTTCATAGCACTCACATCCGACAGGCGGGCAAAGGTTTTCCAGCGCGACGCGACAAGAACCAATAGCACCAGCACGGGCTGCTGGATCGGTCGGGTGAATCGTTGCGTGAATAGAGGAACCGTGGCCGCGCTGCACCCCAGATCAGGAAGACTCTCCAGTTAGTTTCTTCAGTTCGGTGAATTCATCGAGCGTCACAGTCGTTCGCGAACCATCTTCACCGGACAACACAATCACATCACTAAACACCTTGTCATCTCGATTTCGGTCATGATGAAGTCCGTGCCGCCGGCGTTCGGTACGGATCACCGTACCTTGCGTCACCGACGTCCACTGGCGAAAACCGACTTTGACTTCGTGCGTCAATTCAACACGATCGCCAGGCTGCAACTGCTCAAATATCTGCAAATTGTCGCGCGCTACCATAATCGAAACACAAGCTCGCCGAAGGAACGTAACTTTCAACCTGGAACACCGGGAATCCGAACACCGGCCACCCGGCAACATGACGCGCGCCGAGCAGATCGACCGTTGACAGCGACCAGACGCCTCGATCAGCGGACTGGGACCGGTCACCCGTGACCTCTGAATCGTGCGCTAGGATCGACTTGGGATCAAGCTGGGATACAGCGGAAACGGGTTTTTGGCCACCCGTATGCGGACTCCCACAACGCGAAAAACATGTTTCTGGCAATCCTGCGAGGCACCGCTGGCATCAGCGGGCAACC
>CAZITS010000215.1:0-6582 GCA_964542185.1 uncultured Pirellulaceae bacterium | reverse complement strand
AAGCTGGGATACAGCGGAAACGGATTTTTGGACACCCGCAGCCGAGGCTCCGACAACACGAACAGCACGTTTCTGGCAATACTGCGAGGCACCGCTGGCATCAGCAGGCAACCTCGTGAACCGCCGTCACTGTGGTCGAAATCCCTCCCCGCGGGGTAAACGCAGCAGTCACTCTCATGCTGCGGGGTGCCAGTAAATCAACCAATTCATCCAGAATACGGTTGGTAACATGTTCGTAGAAGATCCCTTCATTGCGAAATGCCTGCAGATACAACTTCAAGCTCTTCAACTCCACGCACATCACGTCCGGCGTGTAGGCAATGGTCAAAGTCCCGAAATCCGGCTGTCCCGTCTTGGGACAAACCGACGTAAACTCGGGGCAGACGATCTCAATCGTGTAATCACGATGTGGATGCTGGTTCTCAAAAACCTCAAGAACCGACGCGTTTGGCGGCTCCATCAATTACTCCTTAGAATGTCTCCTGTTCACCTCTGGGTGCATTCTGGCAAGATAAAGGGGCGGGCAACAGTGGTTATCCCGGCCCAACATCCGGCCCTACTCTGAAATTGTGCTGTGCGTATTGCTGAAATTTATAAATCGACTCAGGGTGAGGGGGTGCTGACTGGTACCACCAGTGGTTTTGTGCGCGTCACAGGGTGCAATCTCCGCTGTTGGTTTTGCGACACGCCCTACACCTCGTGGGACCCGCAAGGAGAAAACCTGGAAGTCCCGGAAGTCTTCCAGCGCGTACAGGCACTGGACTGCCGTCATGTGGTGATTACCGGCGGTGAACCGATGATCTACGGGGACCTCGTACTACTCTGCGAACGATTGCGGGCCACGGGCCACCACATCACCGTGGAAACTGCGGGGACCCGATTCCTCCCGCTGCACTGCGATCTGATGTCCATCAGTCCGAAACTGGCGAACTCGATTCCCTCATTGGAACGCGCTGGAGAGTGGCGCGATCGTCATGAACAACGGCGCCATCGCCCTGCCGTAATGCGCCAATTGATCGATACCTACAGCACCTACCAAATCAAATTTGTGATCGACCAGCCAGCCGACTGTGACGAAGTGGTTCGTTACCTTGTCAACTACCCACAAATTCCGCAGCACCGGGTCTTCTTGATGCCCCAGGGAATCGACCAGCCGACCCTCATCACCAAGCGCCAGTGGCTGGAACCGTGGTGCCAGCAACACGGTTATCGTTACTGCCCACGCAAACACATCGAATGGTTTGGAAAAATTCCTGCCAGCTGATGCGTAACGCTCCGGGAGAGTTGTACCGACCGGTCCTGACCAGAAACATCTGCCGTTCTCCCGATTCACTCACACTGCCATCGCAGAACGCTGTCATCAAAAAACCACTGTGACCAGACAATACCATCTGACCCTGGCCGCAGGCCTTGCCCTTTTTCCAGTAACCAGACCTTTACCAGAAAACCTTTTGGGAATACTCGCATGACCAAAGTTGCCGTTACTGATTTTACGTTCCCCAACCTGGACCTCGAATCCGCAATCCTCGAACCCCTCGGTTGCCAACTGGCACCCGGTCAATGCAAGGACGCTGCGTCGTTAATTGAACTCACTGCCGACGCAGACCACGTGATTACCCAATTCGCTCCCCTCGACGCCGAGGTGATTGCTGCCATGCAGCGGGTGGGCGTCATCGTGCGTTATGGAATCGGGGTCGACAATGTCGACCTGGACGCCGCGCGGGCGCGCGGCATTCCAGTCTGCAATGTGCCGGACTACTGCATCGAAGAAGTCTCCGATCAAACGCTGGCGTTCATTCTCGGCTGCACACGGCAATTGTCCGCCAACCATCGGAAAGTCGCCACCGGAGACTGGGGATTGGGAGCGCCTCTGGAACAGATGCGCAGCCTTTGTGATCTGGCCGTTGGCGTCGTTGGCTTCGGCCGTATCGGCCGTGCCGTTACCCGCCGACTGCTTGCATTCGGAGGCCGCGTGCAGGTTTTTGATCCAGTTGTCGAATCCAGTGACATCGAAAGTCTCGGTGCCGTGGCGTGCGACTGGGATACACTCTTGCAGAGCAGCGATGTGCTGACGCTGCATTGTCCCTCCACCGACCAGACCCGCGGAATCATCAACCGAGAAACACTCAACCAGATGCCGGCCGGCGCCATCCTGATCAACGTGGCCCGCGGCGACCTGGTCGACACCACCGCACTGGTCGCAGCACTCCAAAGTGGTCATTTGAGCGGCGCAGCCCTGGATGTGTTCGATCCCGAACCCCTGCCAGCAGACCATCCTTTGACCCAACTGGAAAATGTCCTGCTCTCCTCGCACATTGCATCCGCCAGTGTCAAAGCAGCACGAAAACTCCGTGAAACGGTTGCCGGCATTGTCGCTGCACGCGTCCGCGGCGAACCTTTACCCAACATCGTCAACGGTGTCGATGCATGAGACGGTGCTCGGATCAGAAGGCACGCCGACCCGCTAAGCCAATTTCCAGACCTTGATCGAACGGTCAAAACTAGCGGTCGCCAGCCATTTGCCGTCGGTGGAAAACGCCACGCTGTAAACGGTGTTGCGGTGCGCGCGAATCGTGCGCACCGACTGCGACGTATTCACATCCCACAACTGCACCACGGAATCATAGCCACCGGAAGCCAACGTTTTTCCATCCGGTGAAAACGCCAATGACTTGACAAAACGCGTGTGTCCGGCCAGCGTCGTGAGCGGTTTGCCCGTAGTCGCATCCCAGAGTTTGACCAGGCGGTCTTCACCACCAGACGCCAACAGGGTACCGGTCGCTGGCAGGGCGACACACTCGACCGATCCCTCGTGGGCGCGAATCGAGCGCAACGCTTTACCCGTCGGGACTTCCCACCATTTGAGGGTGCTGTCGTCACTGCCTGAGACCAATGTCTGGTCGTCACCAGAAAACGCGACCGCTTTTACGGGACCCGTGTGCCCCGTGCCCGGGGCGCCCACAGTCCCGGCCGAAACATCCCAAAACCGAACGAGATTGTCGAAACCTCCCGAGGCGGCCAGGGGGGCCGATTTGGCAAGCGCCAGGCAGGTCACATGATTCTGATGGCCGCCAGTCAACGTGGCGATCAACGATCCCGTTTGCGCATCCCAGACTTTCAGTGAACGGTCGATACTGGCGGAAACTACTTTGCTGCCATCACTGGAAAACGCCGCGCTAGAAACGCCATCCACATGGCCTGCCAGACGATGCAGCAAGACACCCGACTCCAGGCTCCATAATTTGAGCGTATTGTCCAGACTGGCCGTGACCAGGGTCTGACCGGCAGGGTCAAACGCAGCCCAGTACACGGCGTTATTGTGTCGGAAGTCAAATCGTGGTTGTTCCATGGCAGGCAATGTTTCTTCTCCCAACACCAGGACTCCCAACACCAGCCCGCAGTAGACCGGGGGAGAGACCGCTGACAACCCGTAACGAGCCCGGCAACTTGAGGCACACCGGCGCTACCGGAGCTGGAACAATCCGTACCGCCAGCCGACCAGAGAGCGACACAACAGCTGCTGAACAACAACCGGCAACTAAAACAGCTCGTGGATCGGTTGGTAGTGGCTATGGTCTACCAGGTACTGGGGACGACCATTGAGATCGTTAATTGTCGCCGTGTTGACATCGATTCCGAGGTTTCGGTAGAGCGTCGCAAACACATCCTGAAAGTGGACCGGACGATCCGTGGCGTATTCACCCAGCCGATTGGTAGCTCCGATCACCTGACCTGTCTGCATTCCGCCACCAGAGAGCATGGCGCAGGCGACGCGCGGCCAATGATCGCGACCGCCGTTTTTGTTGATCCGCGGCGTGCGACCAAACTCTCCCCATACCAGGACCGATACATCCTGATCCATTCCCCGCTGCTGAAGATCTTCGAGCAGTGCCGTCAAACCTTGATCCAGCATGGGCAGATGGTCGCGGGCATTTTCAAAATTCGTTCCGTGCGGTCGCCCATGCCAATCCCAACGACCGTAGGCCAATGTGACGACGCGAACCCCCGCTTCGACCAGTCTGCGGGCAGCCAGAAAATGCTGGTTATTCAAAGGTCCCGCATCGCCATAGCCGGCTGGTTCATCAGAACCATAACCATAACGATCACGGACGCGGCGGTCTTCATTTTCCAGATCGAGCGCGGCAGCCAACCGATCCGAAGTAAGAATACCAAACGCCTGCTGGTAGAAAGCATCCAGCCCTTCGATTTCCCCGTTGGCATCGACTTCACGACGGAGCAAATCGAGTTGAGTCACCAGTTGCTGGCGATCCCCCAATTGTTCTGAGGTAATTCCGTTGAGTTGCAAGCTGACGGTCCCGTCGCGATTCGGAGTGAACGGCGCATGGGCCAACCCGGCATAACCCGCCTGCCCAGGATCGGACCAGGTGCCCGTCCTCATTTTCGGCGCCAAACTGATAAAGGGAGGTGTGCCCGCATCCACAGCACCCTGCAACTTGGAAACCGCGGAACCCAGCGCCGGCCATCCACCCGGCGGTTGACGATTCACGTTTCGACCTGTCAGACACTGGAAAGCCGCATGGCGTCCCTCGCTACCGACGAGCGAACGAATTACCGAAATCCGGTCCATCATCTGCGACAGTCGGGGTAGATGCTCACAGATCTGCGTACCCGCGACATTCGTCGCGATCGGTTGAAATTCACCACGAATCTCCGCCGGCGCATCCATCTTCAGATCAACCATGTCCTGATGGGGCGGACCACCGGACAGAAAAACCATGATCACCGACTTGTGGGAACGACCTGCTCCTGCGCGGGCTTCCGCCTCCAGAAGCTGTGGGAGCGACAAACCTCCCATTGCCAGGCCGCCAATTTTCAACAACGACCGGCGGGAAATCCGATCACAGAATGTCTGCCTGTCATCGACCACCTTGGGACCAAATACATCTAACACGGTGATGCGCTCCTTGGCGGCACCCGGCTCTGGTACCGACCTGGTTGAAAATAGCAGCAAGCGAGGATCGCCAGATCCGCCCGCACGTTATCATATTAGCGGAAAAGAAAGACCGACGCCATAAAAGGTGCCCGCAACTGCCGGCAGGACACCGAGATCCAGCAGTGCCCCTGAAAACACGTCTCCGGAACCGGGTAATGGGTACAACGGCGAGCCAGAACGACTAAAATACCCCAGCGATCCAGCCTGGCACCGCACTCGCAGGCCATTTGTCTCTTATCGGAAGAAATCGATCATGTCCCGTAACCAACTCTCCTGCTGTTTTCTGGGTTTGGGAGTCCTGTTCGCCATGTCTCCGTTCACATCTGCAGAAGACTCCTGGGTAGTCTACGAAGGTAACAAAGGGCCAGGCCAGGGAAAACATATCGTATTTGTCACCGGTGACGATGAATATCGTTCCGAAGAGGGCATGCCGATGCTGGCCAAAATTCTGGCCATGCGGCATGGATTCAAATGCACGGTCCTGTTTGCCATCGATCCCCAGACCAAACAGATCACCCCCAGCTATCAAAACAACATCCCGGGGCTCCACCATCTCGATTCCGCAGACTTGATGGTCGTCTTTCTGCGCTTTCGGGAGTTGCCCGATGCACAGATGAAGCACTTCGTCAAATACACCAATTCGGGAAAACCAATCGTCGGGCTACGGACCTCCACGCACGCGTTTAATTACGCCAAGAATCGAAAAAGTCCCTACGCAAACTACAGCTACAACAGTCAAGGCTGGACGGGCGGTTTTGGGCAACAAGTCCTGGGAGACACGTGGATCAACCACCACGGACATCATGGTCGGGAAAGCACGCGGGGCATTCTGAACCCGAAATTCAAAACGCACGCTATCTTGACTGGAGTGCAGGACATTTGGGGACCGACCGACGTATACGGAGTCCGCAACCTCCCCCAGGACGCCCAGGTGTTGGTCCACGGACAGGTCGTGGCCGGCATGCAAGCAGACGATCCCCCGGTCCAAGGCGCCAAGAACAAGCCGATGATGCCGCTCGTCTGGACAAAACAACACACCAGCGAGTCCGGCCAGCAGGCACGCATTGTCTGTACGACGATGGGAGCCTCGATGGATTTGCAGAGTGCCGGCCTGCGCCGGCTGCTGATCAACGCCTGTTACTGGGGACTCCACCTGGAAGACCAGATCAGCCCCTCCAGTAACGTTGACTACGTGGGGCCTTACAAGCCGACCCCGTTTGGCTTCGGTAGCTTTACCAAAGGGGTGCGACCGAGCGACCACGAACTCTAAACGATCGCGGCGCGACTGGTGCTGTGGGTGCCCACGTCAGCGCGTTCGTTTTTTTCCTTTGCGCCGTGATCGCGCACCCCGCGATGGCTTGCCACCAGCTCGTGGACGGCCACCGCTTTTCGGACGCGGTCGGCGTGGGGAGGCCTGCTGACCATCTCCTTCCGCCAACCGAAAATCGAGTTCGCGGCGATCGACATCGACATGGACCACGGAGACCTCAACTCGGTCACCCATGCGAAATGCATTGCCTTCACGATAGCCGACCAGGCTGTAGGAATCCGCGTCAAAACGGTAGTGGTCATCCGCCAGTGTGGCAATCGGGATCAGGCCTTCCGCAGGCAACTCAAGTCCCTGGACA
>CAZITS010000214.1:0-8356 GCA_964542185.1 uncultured Pirellulaceae bacterium | reverse complement strand
GCTTTCGTGAGGATCTCTATTTCCGTCTCAACGTGGTCACGATCGAGATGCCTGCGCTGCGTGATCGGGATGCCGATATTGTGGAATTGGCAGAGTACTTCCTGGCCGATTTTTGTGGTCAGGCAGGTCGCGCGGTCCCCCAGATTTCAGCGGCCGCGCGCCGCCGTTTGTTGGAGCATGCGTGGCCAGGGAATGTGCGCGAATTGCGCAATCTGATGGAACGGCTGGCCTATTTGACGGCGGGCGAGCGGATTGCTGCCGAGGATTTGTCGTTTATTCTCTCACCGGCGCAGGAGCCGGGATTCTTGTCCCTCAGCGGTTCCTTGAATGACGTCACTCGGCAGTTTCAGAGTGAGTACATCCGTCAACGGATCGATGCGGTGCGCGGGAATATGACGGAGGCGGCACGGCAGCTCGGTTTGCATCGTTCCAACCTCTATCGCAAGATGCGGCAGCTGGGGATGGAGTCGCCTGAATAAGTGACGGCGACCACGGCGGCCACTTGTGGCGGTGGGAATCCGCGGTAGGATGGTGCCCTGATGTCGATTCGTTGCTGTGGCTACGTTCGACGCCCCCTTAGCTCAACTGGCAGAGCAACTGACTCTTAATCAGTAGGTTCTTGGTTCGAGTCCAAGAGGGGGCACTCTGGCGGTGGCTGGCACCGTCTCGCATACCGTCGCCTAAGTCCGCACGTTGCCGTGGCTTGGGCGTATTTTTTTGCGCTGTTTCCGTACCACACGATCATGGTGTCGTGAACGACGTCCCTTCGCTGGAATTGCCAGGCGCCCGTCAAGCAGGGCCCCGATATAATTCCGACCGACCGTCAAGTAGCCAAGGAAGCGTCGAAAGGACAACAAATGTGCGTCTCCAACAAAGTGTTTTTCTTTGTGATGACAGGTTTGGTCGGTATTGTTTTGTTCGCTGCTCCGAGTGTTGGCGACGCAGAGGATGGTGGCTTAACGCCTGCTCGCACCAATATTGCTTTGGGAAAGAAATACACGTTCAACAAGACGACCCAGACGACCGCATTTCGGCCGACTCAGGGCAGCGCGCCCGCGGCACAACTGACTGACGGCAAATACGGTGACGGTGCAACCGCAGGTTGGTTCAGACAGGCTGTCGTCAGCGTTACGATCGACCTGGGGCAAATGGAGCCGATCACTGGGATATCCTATAGCAGTGCCATTAGTGTTGCCTGGCCGGTTGCGATTTCCCTGTTCACCAGCGACAACGGCCGGGAGTTTTATTACGTCGGCGATGTGATTCGTCTCAGCGTCAAACGCGGCGTACCCGGCACAGCGCAAAGCACACACCGCTACATTGCCGAGGGCCTTGCTACCAAGGGGCGCTACGTGCGCCTCGTGATCCGGGCGGGTCAGGGAGCGAACACCAGGTGCGACGAGATCGAGGTCTACCGTGGATCCGAGCAACAGCTCGAACAAGAACGTGCGGGAAAACCTCTCACCGAGATGCAGGACATGGAGGCCTTTTCGGTGGGTATGGTGACTGACGCGGGCGCCAGGATCAGGCTGCGTCAAGATTTGGCGGCGATGCGCCGACGTGTCGAGGCATCCGATCTCAGCCCTGGCGTGAAGTCGTCCGCACTGCGACAACTCACGGCGCTTGCTCCGCAAATAAATTCCTTGCCCCGAATCGAGGAACAGGGTTTTCGAGCCATTGTTCCAATCAACGATCTGCATGCCCGTATCATGCAAGTGAACGCGTCAATGTTGCGGGCCCAAGGGTTGCCGGCAGTCTGCATCTGGAAGAAAAATCGCTGGGACCGGCTGGGAGCGTGCGAAGGGCCGCCCGACTTGAAAAAAGCACGCCCGGCCATCGACGTTGCGATGATGAACAAGGAATATCGCAGCGCGGCATTCAATATTACGAACGCCAGCAACGAGCCGCTCACCGCCGTCGTCCGCATCGAAGGTTTACCCGGCGGGGCGAATCCGGATTACGTCCGTGTGCATCAAGTCGAGTTCGTCGACACCATCAAGAAAGTGTTTGTTGCGGACGCCCTTCCACTTGCCGTGAAGACCAGGGAGGGCTTTGCAGTTTCCGTTCCTGCGGGGATGACCCGGCAAGTCTGGCTGACGTTTCATCCGACGGACCTGGTGCCGCAGAAGCATTCCGGCGTGATCCGTATCCGACCGGGAGAAAACTCGCGGGAGATACAGCTTCCGCTGACACTGCATGTCTTTGACTTGACTTTTCCAGAGCAGCCGACGCTGTCGCTTTTTATGTTTGAGTTTTCAAACAATCCATTAGGCGAGTTCTTTCCCCCTGCCATCATCGGCGACTTGCGGGCGCATTTTGTCGATGTCGCCGTTGGCAACAATGATGTGGTGCCTGGGGTGAAATCCTCTGACCTGGATGACGAGGGTAATCTACTTGCCACGCCGGATTTTTCGAGATTTGACGACTGGATCAAACTCTGGCAGGGCAAAGGCATTCAAGAATATATCGTATCTTTTCACGGGTCCCGTAAGGACTTCGCGGGAAAAACGCTGGGCACACCCGCGTTCCAGCGGGCGGTCAGTCAATGGGCAAAAGCGTGGGGCGATCATAATCGAACACTTGGTCTTGAACCCGGCCAAGTGGCGGTGAGTATCTTTGATGAACCACAAAAGGCCGAGGATGCTCAGCGGATTGTTCATTGGGCCAAGGCGATCAAGGCTGGCACGTCCGAGATTCACATTTGGGTTGATCCGGTCCATACCGCCAAATGGTACGACGAAGCGCCGGAGGCTTTTGAAATTTGCGACATTCTTTGTCCGAACCTGGCCACGTATGTGGATGGCCTGCCGCGTTCCGCCAACATCTTCGGCGCTCTCCAAACCAAAGGCAAGAAGTTGTGGTTCTACCAGGCCAGCGGTCCAGTTCGGTTAATGGATCCGTATTATTACAACAGGCTTTCTTCGTGGTATTGCTTCAAGTACGGGGCGACGGGTAACGGTTTCTGGTCGTATGTTGACACCGGATGGGCAAAGTCCGCCTGGAACATGTATCGGGCGGCCTACGCTGGATTTACCCCCGCTTATCTCTCTGAGACCGACGTCACCAGTGGAAAGCACTGGGAGGCGGTGCGCGAGGGAATCGAGGACTTTGAATATCTCTGCATGCTGCGAGACAGGATCGCCCAATTGCAGGCGCAGCCTGCAGCGGGCGCGGCCCTTGCCAAGGCAAAGCAGGTGCTCCAGGATGCCCTGGACGAGGTGATCCCAGAGCCATTCGATCAAACAAACGGGGCCTACAAATGGGACGGACTTGCCCATGGGGGACTCTCGCGTGCTGTGGTTGAGGGGCAATTGTTCGGCCCCGGATCGGCCCCGGGAAAAGACAGATCGCTCGCGGATCAGGCCCGCCAGCGGATTCTGACGATGCTGGAACAGCTCTCTTACGATTGACTCAACTGGGGTGATCCCACTCACGGCATTCCACGGTAAGAAACCCATGCAGCTGGAGTTCGATGCGTCCTGCACATGGTCCGTCTTTTTCCCAGTGGCTGCCGGGCAATGCGATGCTCGGTTGACGTATGCGGACGCCACCAATCGAGAGGCTGGCGCTCGGTTCGTTTCAATTCGACCTCAATCGTTGCTGGGCCGAACTGCGTGGCGTACTTGAGGTCGGTGAATTCCCTCTGCGACACCTCCGTGTAAGCGCAGGGTGATCCGCCGCCGTTTCCAGTGTCTCGCGCTCTTGTCGCACGCGACCGAGTATCGGGAGCCGGTCGCGCTCAACTTGACCTGCAGTATCACTGCAACATAGACGTTACTGCCAGGCATAGGCCTGCGATCTGACGCGCGCCCGGCTCGTGACGGGTACCGGAGCCGCGACAGAGGGTTAATGTGGGAAGGCCTACAGCCAAAACATCCAGTCGTACGGTAACATGGGTGGGAGAAACCCTGAGCTGACCAAATTTCCATGTCCCCATGCGCCGTATGACATTAAATCGTATTGAATTTGACTATGAATCAGTGACGACTCCCAGCGAGATCGTTTTGTTTCTGGAAGCTGTCGATGACCTGGTTGAGCAACACAGGGTCAACACGGCGATAAGATTTCGAGGTTTTGTGCCGAGCGATTACGTCGCCATCTACCGCTGCTTGAAGGCGGTTTACGATTCCCATTTGCTCTGCGGCGACCGGTTTTGTGAATGGGGGAGCGGCGTCAGCGTGGCCGCGTCCCTGGCGGCGATGATCGGCTACGAATCGTACGGGATCGAGTACGACCGTAACTTGTGCACGGTCGCCGAAGGGATCCGCGAAGATTTTGATGTGCCGGTTGAGCTGGTCAACGGTAGTTTCATTCCTGAGGGTGTGGATGACTTGATTAACGAAGCCTTTGCTATTCAGGACGGTGAATTGGCGTTACACACCGATTCAGATCGTGCCTATGAGGAAATGGGCTATGCGATCAACGACTTCGATCTGATTTTTTCTTATCCCTGGCCGAACGACATCGAACTGACCCACGAGATTTTTGACCGCTGTGCTGCGCAAGGCGCGATGTTGTTGGCTTACTACGATGAAAATTCGATTATCCTGTACCGCAAGGAGTGATAGT
Organism: uncultured Pirellulaceae bacterium; assembly: GCA_964542185.1. Classification (GTDB taxonomy): domain Bacteria; phylum Planctomycetota; class Planctomycetia; order Pirellulales; family Pirellulaceae; genus UBA9264. The sequence continues at coordinate 3,787 of CAZITS010000214.1, read as the reverse complement.
CGCGGCTTGCTGAAGCCAGATTGAATTTAAAAGGCAAAAGTAGCAACTGCGTTACCACTTGCAGCAAGACATCTCCACCTCCCGCCCATCTGTTGTCCTTGATCGTTCCGTTAACGATCTGGGGTCTCGCTGATTCAGTCCTCCCAGGGGTCCGCAAACGTATCACAACGGTGTTGTGGTAAAGTGCTTTTCGGACATGAAGTAGAGGATTTCGAGATTGGAGTCACCGGTATTTGTAAAGTTGTGGGCGATATGTGCGGGGACGTACATCGCCAAACCAGCTTCCAAGGTGACCTCTTGGCCGCCGATTTCCCCAACACCTTTTCCGCGAACGATATAGAAGAACTCCTCGGCACTGTGCAGGTGCAAACCGCAGCAGACGTCGGGCTCGATGGTGGCCATGGCCATCACCCCGCGATCGGTGGGAGTATCCTGGTCGAAAAACCAGCTCTCGAGAAAGCCGTCATGCAACTCTTCGGTCCTGGCTTCGTCGATTTTCAAGAGTTTAACCGGTATCGCGTTACTCCACAGTTCGATTCGTTTCGGGGATTACTGGTGTGGGTGACTGGGACCGAGTAAGTACATGCTGGGAACAAGTATTCACCAGAAGTCGTGCCAGTATAGCAGGCCCAGCAATGCCTGAATCGGGCGCCGGACCGCGGTTCGAACTGACGGGTTGTTGCGGTGCAACTCAGGCCCGCGACGCCTGGGTCCGCGACGACCGGAAGCACGCCCAGCGGCAAAGATCAGACCGAGACCCGGCCTCGTTGCCAGTGGTTATTCGTGCCCTGACGGGTCGGAGAACCGGTAACCGTACACCACCGTACTCTCGATATAAAACAACAACCTGATCGTCTGGCCCCGTAGTGAGGAGAGGTCCGCGTGATCGGTCCAGCGAATGCGGTAGCGCGTCTTCCCCGGTTTCATTTCCTGCAGCGTGCAGTGCTCGTGTCCGAACCCTGGGATAAGTTTTTCGTCGGGAGTGAGCACGGCGACCTTCAGCCGCCCCTGCATCAAGGGCTCCGCATTGACTTCCAGTTGATCGCGCTCGATCACCAGTGGCCTGGTCAGCAACGAGCCCGGTGCGCGTCGTCTGTTTGCCAGGCCAACAAAACGGTCCAGTCCGATCGTCATCACACCGATCGCCATATCCATATCACGGCGGCCGGATTGTGCCGTAGTCGCGCTGGCACCGGTGTAGTAGATGTGTAGCTTGTCACCCACGCGCCACGGCGGGTTATGGGTGGGATAGGCCATCTGGCGGTCAAACGATCCCTCTGGTCCGGTGGTGATAAAGGGATGATCTGGTGCGATCCGCTGCCAGGGTTTGCCCGGCCGTTGGAACACCAATTCGCACGTGTCACTGAAGCCGACATTGGGCCAGCGTTCGAGGAAACCCAGGTTCAACTGCCCATAGTTGAAAGGGGAAATCCCGCCGTGCCATTCCCAGAGTTTGCCAAAGTCGCTGTCCGCCAGATTGTCGAAGATAATCTCCGGCTGTGACCAGTGAATCAAGTCGTCGCCGGTTCGGAGCGCCGCGTTGCGTCCTTGCGCGCGGGGGTCCCGATTTCTCTTGGACCGTTCGTTCAACCACCAGCGACGATTCCGATGGTCACGTGTCACCAGCATATAGTCGGCGATCGCCCCGGCCGTCCGCTGCGGGCGATGCGCCCAATGGATGCCATCGGGACTGGAATCCAAGTACTGTCCGAAGACCGACCACGCCTGCTGTTTTTCCGCTTCGGTCACATTGCGGTAGTGCTTGGGATTGGCGTCTTTCCACATGCGATGGTCCTGCATGTTGGCGATCAATTTGTAGCGTTTTTCGGGATCCGGATCGTCATCGTCGCGCACCACCGTGAGGCCGTCGGCGTTGTTGAGTATGCCGATCCGTTGGCCGTTGATATCGAGTGCGGGAAGTCCGATGCCCTGCTGAGCCAGGGCCGTTTCGTGCAGGTTGCGACGGCTCGGATTAAACGAGTAGAAGAGGTTGTTCTTCTTGCTGCCTCGGAACTCGACGACTCCCAAATCGGGCTTCTCCCAGTGGAAGCCATCGTGGCTTTCGGCGTAACAGTATCCGCCACGATCCGATTCGCCTGCCACGCGTTCGGTGTTGAAGGCAAAGTACCACATTCGCAACAAGCCGTCGGGTTCCTGGATGACGCTGCCCCAGGCCTGGACGCGGTCCTCGCCCTCCCAGGGTCTGTCGGATACCACGACCGGTTTCGCATACCGTCGGGGCGGGTTCAGAAAACGCCGCAGGTTGCTGGACCGCTCGATGTCGTCATCGTCGAAAAACAGATAGAGATGACGGTCGTCGTGATGCGGCGTGCCCGCGGGCGACGGCCGGAAGCGGACGTCTGCTGGGGCGGCGTACGACGTTGAGATCCCACTGTGCAGCGCACCCAGTGCAGCGCCGCCCTGCAGTCCATAGTGCAACACGTCTCGGCGCGAGGGCCGCGGGTGTGAAATGGCGGGGAGGAATGACTGGTTGTGTTGGGGACGCTGGGGCATGGTTGCTTCCGTAATGGGTTCGATGGCAAGTGTGCGGGACAAATCAGGCGGCCGAGGTGCTGGTGTTGAACGCGGTCGCCGTCTGGCGAATACGCTGGGTAGGCTAGCCGGCATAGCGGGGCCAGTCGCGCCCACGGACACCCGGTCGCACGACAAACAAATCACCCGCATGGGGTTCTGCTGCCTGCTGCGCTTCGTCCAGCCCCAGTCTGGCAGTCGTAATATAGAGTTCGTTCAGTTCACTACCACCAAATGAACAAGCCGTCACATTCGAGACCGGCAGCTCAATCTGTGCGACGATGGTTCCCTCCCGGGGTTCGATACAGAAAACGCCCCCGCCACCGAAAAAAGCGACCCACAGGCGATCCTGTTCGTCGATGGCCATGCCATCGGCCGTTCCCAGCGTTTCCGGAACCGTATAGATGGGACGCCGATTGGAGATCGCGCCGGTGGCGAGATCAAAATCGAAGGCGTCAATCGTCGGTCGCATGGAGTCGACGTAGTACATGGTGCGACTGTCGGCCGTCCACACGATGCCATTGGCCACACCGATTTGATCCAGGCGTTTGTGCACCTGGCCCTCCGCATCCAGGCTGTACAGCGCGCCGGTCGTGTGTTGCTGTGGGTCGAGATGCATCGTCCCCGCCCAAAACCGTCCGGCCGGGTCGCACTTGCCGTCGTTGAACCGGTTTTCCGGTTGCGCTGATTCGGGGTCTGCGATCATCTCCAGCGTTTCGGTGCGCGGATCGAAGGCAGCAAAGCCATGGTGCAATGCCAGCATCAGGCCGCCGCGATCCCGCAGCACCACAGTGCCGACCATTTGGCCGATGTCGTGAGTCTGGTTCGAGCGGGTAGCCGGATCGTAGCAGTGCAGGAGGCCCTCCAGAATCTGGACCCACCACAATGCCTGGTGCTGGGAGTCCCAGAGGGGACCTTCACCGAGCGACGCCTGGGATGCCAAGGCAACCTCGGCCAAGTATTTTTCCACGTTCGTTTCCCCTTCGATCCATCTTTCACCAGCGTCTGCTGCCGCCAGCGGGCGGCGCAGTGGGGCTTCCTTAACGCCGCCACGATCGGCCAATTTCTTCCAGCGAGCGGCCCTTGGTCTCCGGGACCATCACCCAGCCGAACAGCACGGCAAACAAACACACGGCCGAGTAGATCCAATACACACCGGCCGGGTTCCCGAATCGGGTTTCAATCGCACTCATCAACATGGGAAATGTCTGGCCATTGATGTAGGCAGCAACCCAGAGTGAAAACGTGGCAATCG
>CAZITS010000213.1:0-8358 GCA_964542185.1 uncultured Pirellulaceae bacterium | reverse complement strand
CTTCCATTAATCGAATATCAGTCAGTTGCGGCATCGGTGAACCTTGGATTTCTAATAGTGGGAGACGCGGCAAAGCTCCCGACCGCATTGTGTGGAAGTCGGAAGGCTGCTGCGAGCAGGGCGTTAGGATCCGAACATCGCGCTGATCGATTGGTCGTGGTGGATGCGTTTGATGGCTTCGGCGAGAAGCGGTGCGACGGAGAGGACTTTGAGTGTTTCCAGTTGTCCGTCCGCAATCGAAGGGATACTGTCAGTCACAACTACACTGGTAATGGGTGCCTGGCGGAGATTTTCCACGGCATTACCACAAAGAACTGCGTGTGTTGCTGCTACGTGTACTTCACGGGCACCTGAATCTGCTACGAGCTGCGCGGCTCCCTTGATCGATCCGGCAGTGCTGATCATGTCGTCGATCATTAAAGCGACACGCCCTTCAACGGGTCCGCCGATGATATTCTGCTGCTGAGTATCAACCGCGCTCGATCGGCGTTTGTCGACAATAGCGAGCTTGCCTCCGAGGCGTTTAACGTGTCCGACTGCTCGTTTGATGCTGCCTTCATCGGGACTAACAATAACCAGGTCGTCGCCTGAGAGCCCCATGTTCAGGAAGTATTCGTTCAGTACTGGTGCCGCGTAGAGATGGTCGACAGGTACATCAAAGAAGCCTTGGATTTGGGCCGCATGGAGATCCATGGTTAGTACGCGATCCGCACCGGCTCGCGTAATCAGATTGGCCACCAGTTTTGCGGTAATCGGAACGCGTCCTTCGTCTTTGCGATCCTGGCGGGCATACCCGAAATAGGGGATGACGGCAGTAATACGGGCTGCACTGGCACGTTTACAGCTGTCAATCATGACCAGCAATTCCATCAGGTTGTCATTGACCGGTGGCGCGGTCGGTTGAACCAGGAATACATCACGACCGCGCACATCTTCCTCGATCTTGCAGAAGTTCTCGCCGTCGGGGAACTGGCCCAATGCGATCCGTCCCAGAGCTGGAAAGTGCAGATAGTTGCAAATGTCCTCTGCGAGGCGAGGATTAGCCTGGCCGCTAAAAATTTTTAGTTCACGCATCGCTTGCCCAGTCATGAGTCGATCGAAACCGTTCACACAGTTGTTCTAATAACCCAGATCTTGCATGCTTGATTCAACAAGCGCCAGATCGTCCAGTGTATTGATGCTTAATGCTTCGCATGGCTTGAGTGTGGGCAACGCGAGAACTTTTTCTCCCGCCTCTTTGATCAGGCGGGGGCAGTCCGTCAGGTAGTATTCCTGTTGCAGGTTGTCGTCGCTCAGTTGATCGAGCGCGGCTAACAGCTGCTCGCAATCGAAGACATAGGTACTCATGTTTACTTCTGTCACATTGCGCTCCGCGTCCGTCGCGTCTTTTTCTTCCACGATGCCAGCAAAATGACCAGTTTCGTCGCGTACGATTCGCCCCAGACCCTGTGGGTCATCTCGGTGCAGTGTGCCCAATACGCACCCCGCTTTCTCTTGATGAAATGTCTCCAAGAGTGTCAGCACAGACGAGCTTTGCAGTAATGGTGAATCGCCGGTGACTACGACCACTGCGCCCTCGTGCTTTGCGAGTTGCTCACGGCAGACCATTGTTGCGTGGCCAGTTCCTTTTTGTTCCTTCTGTTCGACAAATTCAAGATTGTGCCTCATTCCCAATTCTTGTTGGAGCAGGTCTGCGCGATACCCAACAACAACGAGAATTTTTTCGATGTCGGCCTCTTTCAGGGCATCCAGCACATAGTGAATCATGGGCCTCCCATTGACAGGGAAAAGCACCTTGGGCAACTCAGAACGCATTCTGGTGCCCTTCCCCGCTGCCAAAACAATTGCCAGGCGGTTTTTCATCGAGGACATGGCTCGCTAATAGTCGGAGAGTGGATCGAAGCGACTGGCAGGATTTAACTCCCTGCAACATCTCCTATTGTGTGTCCAAGTCCACGATGGTTCCAGGGGTTGTCTCACCTCGTTGACAGTGTTCGTCGAGCCCCCGTAAAATGACCCGTTTTCTCCGTAGGAGAAAAAAACTGTCGACTGGAATATTGTCTGTAGGTGGTGGCCGGTGTTGGGCTGCCTCTGACGTCATGGCCTCCTCTGCTCTGCCGGCAAGATGTCTGCGCGGCAAGGAAGATTCTCCGAAGGGGATCCCACACGTTGCAAGAAGCGATCGATAAGGCTGACACGCTCGTCGAAGCACTGGGTTGGATTCGACGGTTTCGTGATACGTTTACTGTGATCAAACTGGGTGGCAGTGTGCTTGAAGACGAAAGCGCATTACGCCACGTTTTGATCGACATCGTATTCATGGAGACTGTGGGGATGAGGCCTGTGGTTGTTCATGGAGGTGGCGCAGCAATCAGTCGGGCGTTGTCGGAAGCCGGTATCGAAACTCGATTTGTTCAGGGGCGGCGGTACACGGACACGCGTGCACTGGAGGTGGTGGAAAACGTTCTGGCTTGTCAGCTGAATGAAGAGTTGGCAGAGAAAGTGGAACGTTGTGGCGGGCGCGCTATGAACCTGAATTTCAAGTCGACCAATGTCTTGTTCGGTGAACGGCTGCAACTGAAAGATGAGGCTGGCAGCGCGATCGATCTCGGTCATGTGGGGCAAGTGACGAAGGTAGATCGAACGGTTATCGACAACCTGTGTTACGCCGGCCAGGTGCCCATCATCCCGTCGATGTGTGTTGATTCAGCTGGGCAGAAACTGAATGTCAATGCGGATACCGCTGCGACCGCGGTAGCTCAGGCCGTGGGCGCGGAGAAACTCGTGTTCATCAGTGACGTCAATGGAGTTCGGCGCGACAAGGACGATCCGGATTCACTGATTCACTCTCTGACGTCGACGGAAGCTCGTGAGTTGATCCGTACAGGTGCGATCGAGACTGGGATGATTCCGAAAGTGGAGGCGTGTCTGGAAACACTCGACCGAGGTGTTCGCCAGGTACACATCATCGACGGCCGCCTGCGTCATTCACTATTACTGGAGTTTTATACTTCCCAGGGCGTGGGGACACAGATCCTGGGAGGCGAGGTGACGAGTTCTGTCTCCGATGGACTTCGAAATAGCTGACAGTGCCTCTGCCGCGAAATCTGCGACGTGGGGCGAACTCTTCCGTATGAAAGGAACTACTCGGTGTCTACTGTTCCATTATCTTCAGCTGATACGATTGAACGCTTCGCCCGGTACGTAGTTCCCAATTACGGACGCTATCCAGTCAACCTGGTGCGTGGTGAGGGGTCGCGAGTCTGGGATGCCGAGGACAACTGTTACTTGGACCTCTTTCCCGGGTGGGGGTGTAATTTGCTCGGGCACTGCCCGCCACCTGTCGTGAAAGCTGTACAAAAGCAGGTGGAGACGTTGATCCACGTACCGAATACCTGGCACATTGATGTGCAGGCGCGTTGGGCGGAATTGCTATCCGAGCGCAGTTTCGGCGGCCAGGCATTTTTCTGTAATTCCGGTGCCGAGGCCAATGAGGCGGCCATCAAGTTGGCGCGATTGCATGCGTCCGATACGCGTTACAAGATTATTACGTTTGAGGGTGGGTTTCATGGGCGTACGTTGGCGACGACGACGGCGACGGCACAGCCGAAATATCATGAAGGACTTGGTCCGTTGATGGCGGGGTTTGTCTATGTGCCTTATGGAGACTTGGATGCAGTGCGCGAACAGGTTGACGAAGAAACCTGCGCGATTCTGGTTGAGCCAGTTCAGGGCGAGGGGGGCGTACGGATTCCTCCGGACGGTTTCCTGGAAGGCTTGCGGGAAATCGCCGATCAGAATGATCTGCTTTTGATTTTCGATGAGGTGCAGACTGGGTGTGGACGGACTGGTAAGTGGTTTGGATACCAGCATTTTGGCGTCACGCCTGATGTGATGACCTTGGCCAAAGCGGTTTGCGGTGGCATCGCCGGGGGCGCGATGCTGACGACAGCTGAAATTGCACCAAGTTTGCGCCCTGGTATGCATGCGGCAACGTTTGGTGGAAACCCAATCGCAGCTAGCGCGGGCGTTGCAACGCTGGAAATGATCGAGAACGAGAATCTATTGGAAAATACTGCAGAGATTTCCAATCTCTTCAAAATGCGTTTGGAAGCCTTGGCGGAAAAATGCGAGATCGTCCAGGAAGTTCGTGTGGTGGGTTTGATGGTGGGCGTCGAACTGTCTGTAGACGGTACCGCGGTTGTCAGCAAATGCATGGACCGTCGGTTGCTCGTCAATTGCACCCAAGGAACCGTGATACGCTTGTTGCCCGCGATGAACTTAACTACTGCTGAAGTTGAAGAAGGTTGTGAGATTTTGTCCGAAGTGATTCAGTCATTAGGGATTTAAGGCCCGGGAATTTGCGACACATTCTTTTATCGGGCAAGTAAGTCGCAAAGGTTCCTGATTGGGGCGCGGGTTTTGTGATGGATAGACCAGCACGAGTGCTGGTGCTATCGGGCAATGGCAGGCATTCGAGTTTTCACAGTTTTTTTAGGCACGCGGGCATGGCGAAACGACATGTGATCAGCTTGTTTGATTTGACGTCAGACGAAATACGTCAGGTCTTTAAGATTTCGGCAGAATTGAAGTCGGAGTTGTTGCGTGGCGTGCGTCGCCCTTCGTTAAGTGGGTATGTGCTCGGTCTGTTGTTCGAAAAACCATCCTTGCGGACGCGAGTCAGTTTTGAGGCGGCGATAAGTCATTTAGGTGGCAATAGCATGTTTCTCGGAGCGGACGTCGGTTGGGGAAGTCGAGAGCCTGTGCCCGACTTTGCACGAGTGATCAGCCAGTATGTTGATGTGGTCGTTTGCCGGGCCAAAACCCACGAACGGGTAGAGGAACTCGCCGAGAACGCGACCTGTTCTGTGATCAATGGCCTGACAGACGTCGCGCACCCATGTCAGGCGCTGACTGATCTTTTCACGCTGCAGGAAATTGCAGGTAGTTTAGATGCGGCGCGGCTGGCGTATGTTGGCGATGCAAACAACGTTGCTTGTAGTTTGGCCGTAGCCAGTGCCAAACTGGGAGTTCCCTTCTCGATTGCCCATCCAAATGGTTACGGTTTTCAGCAGCCATTTCTTGATCGAGTTATGGAAGCCGCACCAGGATTTGAGTTGCTGCAGACTGAGGACCCCGTTGAAGCGGTAGTTAACGCGACGGCAGTGTATACAGATGTATGGGCCAGTATGGGGCAGGAGGATGAACGGGTACGTCGTGGTGAAGCTTTCGCTGACTACCAGGTCAACGAACGGATTATGGCATCCGCAAACTCGGAGGCGAGGTTTCTGCATTGTTTGCCCGCGCGACGTGGCGAAGAAGTGACGCCAGAAGTGATTGATGGTCCACAAAGTGCAGTAATTCAGCAAGCTGAAAATCGAATGCATGTGCAAAAAGGATTGCTTCAGTGGCTGCTGGGGTAAACTGTTTGCAGATGTTGTTTTCGTCATGAAACCAGGGAATTGTTATGGCTCGACGCAGTGATCAACTACGTCCAATCAAGATCCGCCGCAAGTTCACGCGCTCGGCTCCCGGGAGTGTACTGTTTCAAGCAGGTGGGACGACTGTGCTTTGTACAGCGAGCGTTGAGGCTCGAGTTCCCGAGTGGCTTGAGGGGCGCGGCAAAGGCTGGATTACTGCTGAGTACAATATGCTGCCGGGCAGTACCAATCCAAGAAAACGGCGCGACCGTGGCACCAAGATTGATGGCCGGACTACGGAGATCCAGCGACTGATCGGTCGGAGTTTACGTGCAGTTGCCGATCTGGAAGCACTCGGTGAACGGCAGATCAGCGTTGATTGCGACGTTCTGCAGGCAGATGGTGGTACTCGGACGGCGAGCATTACTGGCGCGCTGGTTGCTCTCGTAGACGCGATTCGCTCGATTCGTCGCGAGTTACCCGATGCCACACGTTATCCGCTGCGCGACAGCGTTGCCGCTGTGAGTGTTGGCATCGTCGGTGGAAAGCCCGTATTAGACTTGGACTATGAGATGGACTATGCGGCAGCGGTGGATATGAATGTAGTTATGACTGGGAGTGGTCGTTTTATTGAGATCCAAGGCACGGGGGAAGAGGCGACCTTTGACGATGCCGAGCTTGCAGGAATGCTAAGATTGGCTCGTCGTGGGATCAGCGGGTTGTCAAAAAATCAGCAACAAGCACTGCGAAAAGATTGGCCCTTCTGAGCTGTGTGATTGCCGCAAAACTCTGACGATCTGATCGGCAACCAGGCTGCATCGCAAAAGACTGTGAAGAGCCCTATGTTCCCAGCCATTGTGCCACTTCTTTGGCCCAGTAGGTAATCAGTGTTGTTGCTCCAGCCCGTTTCATTGCGCCCAGCGACTCCAGGACGACCGATTTTTCATCGATCCACCCTTGCGCCGCGGCAGCCTTGACCATGCTGTATTCCCCCGAAACGTTATAGGCTGCCAGTGGAATCCCTGGATACGTTTCGCTGACTTGCCGGATAATATCCAAATAGGCCAGGGCTGGTTTGACCATGATCAGGTCGGCACCTTCTGCCAGGTCTAGTTCGGCTTCACGTAACGCCTGTGCGGCGGAAACCATAGGGTCCATCTGGTAAGTTCTGCGATCCCCAAATTGTGGTGTGCTTTCCGCAGCTTCCCGAAACGGGCCATAGAAAGCGCTGGCATATTTGACCGCATAACTCATGATAGGAATGTGATAATGCCCTTGTTCATCGAGCGTTTCGCGGATTGCGCCAACCATTCCGTCCATCATCCCGCTCGGTGCAATCAGATCGGCTCCGGCGCGTACGTGGCTGAGTGCTTGTTGGCCGAGCAATTGTAACGTAGCGTCGTTATCTACATCCATTTGGCCATCACCACGGTCATGTAGAACACCGCAATGGCCGTGGTCGGTGTATTCGCAGAAGCAGACGTCGGTGATTACCAGTAGTTCCGGGGCAACTTCCTTGGCTGCCTGGATGGCCTGTTGGATGATTCCGTCATCCTGGCACGAATTGCTGCCTGTAGAGTCTTTGTGCTCTGGGATTCCAAACAAGATAATGCCGCCCAATCCTAGACGGGCGGCATCACGTGCTTCGTTTGCGAGCTGATCCACAGATAGTTGGAACTGCCCGGGCATCGCACCGATCGGTTGTCGAATTTGGTTTCCGGAGCGAACGAATAATGGGAGGATCAGGTTGCCTGGACTCAATTGAACGCTGCGCACCAGCTGGCGGATAGCTGGGTGATAACGTAAACGCCGCATTCGCACACGTGGGAATGGAGTTGATTTAGCCATCCGTATCGCTTGTATTCAAAGGAGGAGGAAACGATCTGCGTCTCGTAACAAGAAAGGCAGTTATCCGAGAATTTCTTTGATTGATTCAGTGAGCGCTTCAACGAGGTGATTGATTTGATCGGTGGAGATAACGATTGGAGGAGCCATAAGAAATACGTCTCCCCGGAGTCGGCTAAAAAGGCCGCGGCGTTGTGCGGCGGCATGCACGCGCTGCCCGGCTTGTTCAGCGGGATCAAACTCTTCCCGCGTTGTCTTGTCTTGGACAAATTCCACTGCGCACATTAAGCCTTTACCACGTACATCACCTACGTGCGGGTGATCTACGAGTGCGGTGGTTAGTTTCTCCAACAGGATCTTTCCTTTTTCAGCAGCCTGTCCAGGGAAGTCTTCCGCTTCAATAATGTCGAGGTTGCGAGTGGCCACAGCGCAGCCCACCGGATGTGCACTGTAGGTGTATGCGTGCATCCAGACCGCCTGGCCGCTGTCAAGTGTTTCAGCGATCTTGTCGTTGACACCGATTCCGCCGAACGGGAAATAACCAGACGTGATTGCCTTAGCAAACTGAACAATGTCTGGCTCGATGCCCCAGTGGTCGAGGGCAAACATCTTCCCTGTGCGACCAAATCCAGTGATGACTTCATCCGCGACTAGCAACACATCGTAGCGATCGCAGATTTCCCGAATTCTCGGAAAGTAGTCATCGGGCGGAATGAGAACACCACCGGCACCCTGAATTGGTTCAGCGATAAACATCGCGACGGAGTCCGGGCCTTCGTGCAAGATTGCCTTTTCCAATTCGTCGGCCGCTGCTAGTCCCTGTGGTGTGCTATCGCTGGACGTATAGCGATACGAATCGGGAGCGGGAATGTGGGAGAAGCCAGCGACTCGAGGTTCAAACATAGGCCAATAGCCACTGATCCCCGTGGCGCTCATCGCGGCCAGTGTAACTCCATGGTAGCCCCATTGGCGCGAAATCACTTTTGTCTTGTCTGGTTTTCCGCGCTGTTTCCAGTAAAAACGCGCCGTCTTTACACTTGAATCCGTAGCTTCCCCCCCTCCGGAGGTGAAGAAAAAACGGTTGATTGACGGG
>CAZITS010000212.1:0-8369 GCA_964542185.1 uncultured Pirellulaceae bacterium | reverse complement strand
AGCCGCAGGTTCCCCTACGGCTACCTTGTTACGACTTAGTCCCAATCGCGGAGTTGACTCTAGGCGCCTGCTTCCGAAGTTAGCTCAGCGACTTTAAGCCCCCCCCACTTTCGTGGCTTGACGGGCGGTGTGTACAAGGCTCAGGAACATATTCACCGTGGTATGCTGACCCACGATTACTAGCGATTCCGGCTTCATGCAGGCGAGTTGCAGCCTGCAATCCGAACTGACCAACGCTTTCTGGGATTTGCTTGACCTCGCGGTTTCGCTTCCCTTTGTACGTTGGATTGTAGGACGTGTGCAGCCCTGATCATAAAGGCCATGAGGACTTGACGTCATCCCCACCTTCCTCCGGTTTAACACCGGCAGTCTCCCTAGAGTCCCCGGCATGACCCGCTGGCAACTAGGGACAAGGGTTTCGCTCGTTAAGGGACTTAACCCGACATCTCACGACACGAGCTGACGACAGCCATGCAGCACCTGTGCAAGGGCTCCCCGAAAGGCACTCTCCTGTTTCCAGGAGATTCCCAAGCATGTCAAGACCAGGATAAGGTTCTTCGCGTAGCCTCGAATTAAGCCACATCCTCCACCGCTTGTGTGAGCCCCCGTCAATTCCTTTGAGTTTCAGCCTTGCGACCATACTCCCCAGGCGGAGCACTTAACACTTTCGCTACGGTCGTGAAACTGTGGAAGGTCCCACAACCTAGTGCTCATCGTTTACAGCTAGGACTACCGGGGTATCTAATCCCGTTCGCTCCCCTAGCTTTCGTCCCTCAGCGTCAGAAAAGATCCAGAGAGCCGCCTTCGCCACCGGTGTTCCTGATAATATCAACGCATTTCACCGCTCCACCATCAGTTCCGCTCTCCTCTATCTTCCTCAAGTCTTGTGGTTTGAAGCGCAATTCCACGGTTGAGCCGTGGGCTTTCACACCCCACCTACAAAGCCGCCTACGGACTCTTTAAGCCCAGTGATTCCGAATAACGTTCGTACGGTTCGTGTTACCGCGGCTGCTGGCACGAACTTAGCCCGTACTTCCTCTGAGGATCGCTCAAGTTTCCATTTGCTCCCCTCTGACAGCGGTTTACAACCCGAAGGCCTTCATCCCGCACGCGGCGTCGCTCCGTCAGACTTTCGTCCATTGCGGAAGATTCTCGACTGCAGCCACCCGTAGGTGTCTGGGCAGTGTCTCAGTCCCAGTGAGCCGGGCCATGCTCTCACACCCGGTACCCATCTTTGGCTTGGTGCGCCATTACCACACCAACAACCTAATAGGACGCAGACCGCTCCTCCGGCAATAAATCTTTGGTCCGGAGACGTTATCTGGAATTACCTACAGTTTCCCGTAGCTGTTCCAGACCGAAGGGTACGTATCTACGCGTTACTCTCCCTTTCGCCGCTAATCCACAGTGCAAGCACTGCTTCATCGCTCGACTTGCATGCCTAATCCACGCCGCCAACGTTCATTCTGAGCCAGGATCAAACCCTTCAATTGATATTGCTTACTGGACAAACACAAGGTTTGCCCAGATGTCAAGCAAACGTCAATCGATGGCCTGAACCATCGTCGGTATCTCGACGGTCGCGAGATACCTAGCCAAATATTTAGTCACAATCTTATACTGGCAAAATCACAAAAGGATAGTCATGAACGGGAAGTTCCCGCTCATGCAAGAGGCTAATACCAAATTGTCAAAGAACAGCGGGCCTCACCACCGGGGTAACGCCCGTAGATCCACAATTCTATCTCTGACGGCCTGACTGTCAACAGGACGCTGACAGTTTTTATGAACTCTCGGAGTCTTGCTGACGCCACGCTATGCTTTGGGCTGGGAAAAACCGTATTCCCAGTGGCCGATGCCTCACCATGAGATAGGGAAAGGTGCTCTCAAGATGGCGATCCACTTGCCGAAAAACAATCCTCGAAATGTTTGTTGGTTCGTCGCCGGGCAGTTGCAGATTCCGTTTCTGCTCCTTGGGATACTGGCAGGCTGCGCTCCGTCGAATGTTCCACAGCCTGCCAATGAGGTTGGTGGGGAAAAAGTGGTCTCAACAACGTCAGAGGGCAGTTCGGAGCTTGCGAGCGATGAATGGGCGGTGATTTATATGGAGCAGCAACCGGTTGGTACGATTCATACCGAAGTTCGAGAAACTACCGAGGCGGGGCGAACGCTGGTCCAGACACAGAGTACGACCAAGATGACATTGCAACGCATGGGGCAGTTGACGGAAGTTCTGCAGTTGCAGGAATCCGTCGAAACTGAACAAGGGCAATTGATTCGATTTCGGAGCGAAATGAAAAATGGGGCAACGGCCCTCGTCATTCGCGGTCAAGTTGCAGGTGATCATTTGGTTTCAGTTGTGGAACCATCTACTGGCACCAAACCAAATTCGATCGTGTGGAAATCCACGTATCGTGGTTTTTTCGGGCCGGATCAGATCATGCGGGCAAATCCGATGCAGCCAGGCGAATCACGGGTCGTGGAGGTCTTGTTTCCTGGCCTGACCAGTGTCCAGGTTGTTGAAACCAGGTTAACAGCACTCGATTTTGAAGAAACCAAGGTCGCCGCTGGAACCAAACGTTTACTCAAAGTGGCCAGCACTCTCGATCTGGCGGGGCAAGCGGTCCTGTCATCATTGTGGGTAGATGAGGCGGGAGTGCAGTGGAAAGCGGAAATTCCTGGCGTGGGAGTCGTACTGCGTGTCGATAAGAAACCTGAACGTTTGCAAAACGGAGCCGTCGCAGTTGACTTGAGCCGAAGTTCGTTTGTGCCTCTAAAACGCAAAGTAGATCGGATTCACGAGACTCGGCGCGTCGAGTACCTGGTGCATTTGAAAACCAACGATCCTGCCAAAGCTTTTCATCATGACACTCGCCAGCAAGTGGTGGCGGTCGACAAGCACACCGCCCGTGTGACAGTCGATGCTGCGGCCGACAAGATTCCGCTTGACGACAGGGAAACCCCTCCTGGGGACGCCGATCGCTCGGAGAATTCACTTATACAGTCCCAGGACCCACTGATTCAGAAGATGGCCTCGAAAGTCGCAGTGTCGGAAGAAGATCCTTGGCGTATTGCCACTGCCTTGGAATTGCACGTCAGAAGGAGCATGAAGCGTGCTGATTTTTCGACCGCATTTGCATCTGCTGCGGAAGTAGCCAAGACACTTCGTGGCGATTGTTCTGAGCATGCTGTGTTATTGACGGCTCTGTGTCGCGCCCGTGGCATTCCAGCACGAGTTGCGACCGGGCTGGTGTACGTCGCGTTGGGAAAACGCCCGGGCTTTGGTTTTCACATGTGGACCGAGGTCTGGATTCGCGATCGTTGGATGCCCCTGGACGCCACGATTGGCCGCGGAGGTATTGGCTGTGGCCACCTCAAATTGACCCATTCGAACCTCAGCAACGGAGACGAAGTGTCGGCAATATTGTCGGTCTTGCCGGTGTTGCGGCAGGTGCAAATAGAAGTTCGTGACGTTGCTTACTGAGGTAAGCTTGTTCGCTTCTTTGCCCATTGCATTGTTACAATAGGGATTCTTGTTTCTGGCGGGGACGCCACCTGATCTTGCAGAGATTGATGCGATGGACAAGCATGTGGCTGGTACCCACACTGACCAGACCAAGGTCACTTTTCTGGATCAAACAGGATCAAAGTCAGTCGATGCAGTGATCGCCTCGACGGTCAATATTCGGCGGATTTTGCCAAGTATCATCGCCAAGATGAACTTGCCGGTCACAGGGCCTGATGGACAGCCAATGAGCTATAGCCTGGACCACAAAGAAGGAGGTCGGCGTTTGCACGAAGACCAGACATTGCCTGGGGCCAACGTGCAGGATGGGGATCACTTGATTATCTACGCCGAAATGGTCGCCGGTGCCGGCCGGATCTTGAATTCCTGACAGGTTCTGGCGGACTGTTGTTGTTTGCGTTTGGCCCGGGCTTTTAGTGTGTTGGTCGTAGTGCCAGCAGCGGCTTGTTGCGCCGTGTTGAATTCTGCCTGGTGAAGTGGGTTGGTGAGTTGGTCGCAAGAGGCAGTGCATGAATGCGTCACCGCGGAGTCGTCGTCTAATTGCTGACTATCAAACGCTGCGGAAACTGCGGACGCAGAGTTCGATTCTGCAGTTTCGTACACAGGGAGATCCACCCGAACGGTACCGGATTCGCTTTTACGGTCGTGGGTTATTCGTAGATCCGTCGAGCCGTCATGTGCGCGTTTTGACTCGGCACGAAATCGGGATCGAGTTGGTCGCGTCGTACCCGCGTACGTTACCAGTGCTGACCTGGAAGACGCCCGTATATCACCCGAATATTTCACTTAACGGGTTAGTGTGCCTGGGTGGATATAGCACGCAGTGGGTTCCCAGTTTCAAACTAGATGAACTTTGTGAGATGTTGTGGGATATGGTGCGGATGCGGAATTTTGACATTAAACACCCCTATAATCGAGAAGCGGCGGAGTGGTTGCGTGGGCAACATGCAGACCGTTTCCCGGTGGACCGCAGGCCGCTGCGAGACCTGGCTTCGCCGGAAAAGCCCGCTGTCTGCCATCCGCTATTGGGTACTGGTGAAACACCGCCTGATCCTGTCGTTGCCGGTGGCAATTCCGCATCGCCAAACGGGCACCTCGGACGAGCAGGTCTCGAGGCGGAAATTCGTTTTCTAGACCTTGAAAATCCCTGATTTTTCGGTGTGACTAGCCAGCCTTTAGCGGTTGCTTTGGACTGTTCTTCCTTCTCCTCGTGTTGAGCCTTTTGTTGCCATGACTGAAGCGGGGCTCTTGATCGACAATGAAGACCGCTATGCCGGGTTTCGGCTGATTTCGTGGTGGGATCAGCAGTCCCTGGCGGATGCCAGGATTGTCGTTGTTGGTGCTGGGGCGCTTGGTAATGAGGTGCTCAAGAATCTGGCACTGCTTGGTGTGGGGCAGGTGTTCGTCGTCGATTCTGGGGTGATCGAAGCATCCAACCTGGGACGTTCGCCGCTGTTTCGCCGACGACACTGCGGTTTGCCAAAAGCTGAAGTTGCGGCGGAGCAGATGCGTGATCTGAATCCCGACGTCCAAGTCGTTGCGTGCGTGGGAGACGTGATAGGTGACGTGGGGTTGGGGGTGTTTCATGCCGCTGATGTGGTCATCGGCTGTCTTGACAACCGCGAAGCAAGGCTTTGGGTCAATCGGCAGTGTTGGAAGACACAAACGCCTTGGATCGATGGTGGCATTCAAGAAATTAGCGGTGTCGTTAAAGTCTTTGTGCCTCCAGATGGAGCGTGTTACGAATGTGCGATGACCGATCTCGATTACCAGTTAATCAACTTGCGTTATAGCTGTCCTTTATTGCGTGAACGCGATTTTCAGGCGGGGAGGATTCCCACGACGCCTACGATCGCAGCTATTGTAGGTGGCTGGCAGACCCAGGAGGCTTTGAAGCTGATTCACCAGATGCCAGTAAACGCTGGGCAGGCAATGGTATACAACGGTGAAGCGAATCGCCTTTACACGACTCGGTTTGAAAGACGTGAAGGTTGTCTCAGTCATGAAGTCTGGGACGAGCCGATTTCAGTGCCGGTGTCGGCAGCATCCCACACTGGGGAGGCTTTGTTTCAAGCTGTGGATCGATGTGCGGTTGGTGCGCGGGCCAGCCGTTTGCTACTCGATCGTGATTTAGTGCTGTCTCTGGAATGTGCGCAGTGTGGGGTGCGGATTCCGATGCTGCGGTCGCGTTATCGAGTTGCTGCGCAGTCCGTCAATTGCTCGCGGTGTGGCGAATGGATGATACCTGAGATGACCCACTGGATAGATCGTGATATGCCCAGGGCAAGCGAACTATTATTTGCCCTGGGTATTCCGAATTATGACATTGTACGAGTCGTAACTGCGGATCGTGAGATATCGGTGCTGCTAGCCGCTGATGAACAGGCGGTCTGGCCATCTGTTCCCGGCCAGGCGTAACAGGAGTGAGGTCTGCAGATATGGCCGATGATGAAATTCAGCTGGGAGAGGTCAGGCGATTACCCCCTGCCCTGCAACCCCGGCCCGATCGACGGATGGATTGTTCCGTCGTCCGTTGTGGCAGTGCCGGAGATCCAGACGTGCCTGTTTTCCTTTCGTATAACGGCTTGCAGCGTCTATGCGAACATGTCTGGTCCGCTGCGGAAGTCGAATTGGGAGGTGTATTGGTAGGGGACCAATGTCATGATGAACAAGGGAATCCATTTGTGGTGATGACGGACAGCCTGGCGGCTCAGGATTACAAGAATTCAGCGGGTAGTTTTACCTTTACGCACAATGCGTGGTCCCGATTTACACGAGAATTGGACTCGCTACCTGGTAGCCGCCGAATGATTGGCTGGTACCACTCTCATCCCGGTTGGGGTGTGTTTTTGTCTGATCGAGATCAGTTTATTTGTGAAAGCTTCTTTGTTGGCAGGCTGGATATTGCGATGGTCGTTGATCCTCAAAGCAAGCAACTGGGGGTGTTTCAACACACGGACAGTAAATCGGATTGGATGCAGCCAGCGGCAGGTTGTTTCGTGTTTATGGAGGGGGAAGTTAGTGCTGGAATGATGGCGGAAGGTTTGCCGAATCCGCTGCGTTATTATGCCGGCCCCGGTAACAGTGACCGCTAAGGATAGAGCTGGCGCAGTTCAGGTTCGTCTGGGCCCCAGTTGGGTGATGTCTTTTCTCGTTGCCGCGTATTAAGCGTGCTATGTGTACCCGGCATCGTTCACGCAATTTCGTGTGCGACGGAGCGGATTCCGATAGAAGATTCAGGGCTGTGTTTGGATTCACATCTTATTACCTGGTGGGATTGTTGGGGCTGCTCGTAGCAATCGGGTGGGGCGTTAGCCGATGTCTGTTGCGGCATATTCTGGATCGTCGAATTCTGGTCGAATGGACTCGCGAGCGCGAAGGCAGAATCGTGCGTTCAGGCTATTTTCATGGTTTGACAATCTGCTTTCAGGCCAGGAGTCAGGAGGTGTGCCTTTGGCTGTTGCCGATGCGTTGTTGGCGCCAAACACAACTTCAACTGACGGTGCCCTGGCCAACTGGCGAACACGCGATGGCATTACGTCCCATAAATGCGTTATCTCGCATTGTGACGGTGTACCCGCGACGACACCGCGAGCCTTGGGAGCACGGATACCAGCTTTGCACTCAGCACCCTGCCTGGGCAAGGAAGCTCCTGGGTGGTGGTGTCAGCAGCAGCCTGAGACGGATTAATGCTCTTTTGGATAAGCGTCGTTGTGATTTGCATCTCAAGCACGAGCAGTTCAGGCTGCGGTTTCGATTTCCGGTGGACGCTTCGAACCAATTATGTCAGCTGATTGAACTTGGCCTGGATGTTGGAGATCAACTAGGACTGCAGGAGCGTGGAGAAATTACGCTTTCCAAACAGATTGAAAGCCGCCAGGAAAACGAGCTGCATTGCCCCGTCTGTAGCGGTGCACTAGAGCATGGGATTGTCTATTGCCGCCTCTGCGGAGCACCCCATCATCTTGACTGCTGGCGATACCTTGGCAGTTGCTCTTTGTTTGGATGCCGGGGGACGCGTTATCAGCAGAGGCACCGGAAGTGGTAGCGATAGATGGTGAAGGGTTTGCCCGGGCGACGTTAGCGACACGGCCATGGAAGACGTGTGCTGCTCAATGTTTGAAGTGGCGGCGTCCGGTGAGAATCATTGGCAGATTACATTCGTTGCAGGCTGCGATAACCTCGTCGTCCTTTCGGGATCCGCCGGGTTGAATGACCGCTGCGATTCCGGCTTCCGATGCCTTGAGAATAGAATCTGGGAAAGGGAAGAAAGCGTCAGAAGACAGGATCGACCCTGCGGCCCGATCACCGGCCTTCTGGATCGCAATGTCAACGGCGTCGACTCGACTCATCTGGCCAGCACCAACCCCGCATATTGCGCCTTCCTGACAAAGTGCGATCGCATTGGATTTGACGTGGCGCACAATCGACCAGCCAAATCGCAAGTCATTCCAGACCTCGCTGGTGGGTTTGACAGTGGTGACGACATTCCAGTCGTTCTCTGGATCGTTGTCCACATCACCGTGTTGTACGAGCATGCCTCCTTCGAGTGACCGAAAGTGGAGCCTCGATGGTCGCGTATCAAGTGGGCCGACGACCATCAAGCGGACATTGTTTTTCCATTTTGGTTTCGTGGTGAGGATTTCT
The DNA here is from genome assembly GCA_964542185.1 of uncultured Pirellulaceae bacterium. Classification (GTDB taxonomy): domain Bacteria; phylum Planctomycetota; class Planctomycetia; order Pirellulales; family Pirellulaceae; genus UBA9264. Next base: position 196 of record CAZITS010000212.1, on the reverse strand, counting down.
ACCGCTTCTGCTTCGAAGTCAGGTGCAACGATCGCTTCAATGAATTGTCCGGGAGTGGCGAGGACATCGGCAGTTGCCGCATCGACAGTACGGGTCAATCCAAGCACGGAGCCCAAAGCACCTTCGCGGGCTCCGTCAAGCGCGAGGCGCGCACCGACCGCCAGGTCGGTGGCGGTCGCCGCGCCGCGAGGGCTAC
>CAZITS010000211.1:0-8372 GCA_964542185.1 uncultured Pirellulaceae bacterium | reverse complement strand
AGAGGTTGCCACGCGAATGGAGTGGAAAATCGCCAACCATTGAACGGACCACCGCCAAATCGTCGACACAGGTCGCCAGGTGTGGAAACAGAGAACTGACCGGGGTCCCCGATTGGCCATACCGTCCAAATTTCCAGGGACTACCCAACCATTTCCGACTCCCTGCGGCCGTCGGATTGACACGTTTGTCGATATGTACCGTTTCGCCATGGTGTTGTGTCAAGGCAGGTTTGGGGTCAAACGAGTCGACGTGTGACACCCCGCCATCCATGAAACAGAAAATAACCCGTTTCGCGCGCGGTAAAGACGAGATCACCGGCGCACCACTCGGCATGCCATACCCGTGCTCCGACCACAAAGCGGACAACGCCAGCGCACCGAAACCGGTAGCCGTTTGCCGCAACATGTCACGCCGTGAACCAGGCGCCGAGATCGCTCCCGGGCAGCCACAACTTTGAGCATGCGTTCTTTGTTTCACTTGCAAATCTCCCCTCCACTCGAATCATCTGCGCGTCAGCGAATGTAGATAAACTCCTTGAGGTTGAACATCGCATGCGCAACATCACGCCACACCGCAGCACTGTTCAACAGCTCCCTAGAGCGTACCTGGTGCAACACGGAAAGCCGATTCACCAGAACCTCAAAACGCTGTTTTTCTGCCGACGCAGGACGACGTCCCAACGCGGCCAGGAACATCCCATCGATCCGCGCAGCGACCGTATCACAGCCATCCACCAGCAGGCGTTCAGTCCAGACGACTGCCTGTTGATTCACGAAGGGATCATTGAGCAGTGCCAATGCCTGCGCCGGCACACTGGTCACATCACGACGTCCGCGCGTCTGCTTCGGCTCTGGCAAATTGAACACCGTCAGAAATGGCGGCTCTTCCGTCAAGGTCATTTTGGTGTACAGACTGCGACGCCCCCGACCATCGAGCGGTCCTGTGAACAACCGCCGGTCTTTACGTTCCTGGACACGGTGTGGATTGATACTGCGACCGCCAAAATCACGACTCAAGTTACCGGAAACCGCCAGCATCGTGTCTCGGATCGCCTCGGCTTCCAAGCGCCGCAGGGGAAAATGATGCAGCAGTCGGTTCTCCGGATCAACCTCTCGGGCGTCCGCATCCACTCGACTTGCGGCGCGGTAAGTTCGCGTCAACACCAGCGACCGTATCAATCGTTTCAACGACCATCCCTGGCGCACAAACTGGATAGCCAGGTGGTCGAGCAATTGGGGGTGTGAAGGGCGGTCACCCAATGCGCCAAAATCATCGGTCGTGCGCACCAGCCCACGCCCAAACAAATGGTGCCAGATCCGGTTGACCATCACTCGTGCAGTCAGCGGGTTATCGGCGCTGGCCACCACATCGGCCAGTTGACGACGGCCGCTGCCCACGACGTCCCAAGCTGTATCCGAACCTTCGAGCACTTCCAGAAAACGACGCGGCACCGGATCGCCAAGTTGGAAAGGATCACCCCGCACCCGTAGCGGAGCGTCAAATCCTGGATCAAGATCCGCCATCGCGTTGATCAGCTTGGGGGGTGGAATCTGCCCTTCGATTTCCCGATAGCGGGCAACCAGGTCAGCCAACACGTCGCTGTGGGCTTTCGTATTGGAGAGTAACTTGCTGGACAGCAGCCATGTAATCCAGCGGACATCTTCATCACTTGCCTGATCGGCAGCCCAGGCCTGCACTGCCTGACGGATCACGCGCCCGTAAGCCGTCGCCAACTCGGTGATGGCTCCCGGTGCAGCCGGCTCCGTAAACAACGGCAGCACGTGCGTCAGACCCTCTCGTGGCGGCCCTTCACAATCGTGGAGGACGGCGCGTGTTACGCCAAAATAAGACCGGATCTTGGTGTGGTCGATAACGTGTGGCGTGTTGTACTTGGGGTAACTCTGGTTGTCGAACTTGGTCACCAAGGCCACGTAGACATGACTGTCCACATACTGTTTTCGTGTCGATTTGGTCATCCACTGCAACTGATCGGAACTGAGTACTGCGCTGTCCAGGCCTAAATGGCAATTGTCATAGATCATGCGCAGTGCGCTCTCGCCACCACCCAGCACTTCCACACTCAGGTACTTGCGATCCTTGGGAAGAAAAGCAGAACGCAACGCACCGTTAAGACGATCCGAAAACTTGTGCGTGTACATGCCCGCGCGAAAAACCGATCTGACAATCGTGTCACCGTCGTGGGTAATCGCAAATTCGCCGCTCTGACAGTAGGCGTCATCCCAACCGAGACCTTCACCTCGCCAGGCGGCCTCACCACTCGGACTGGCCGGTACCCTGTTCCGGGAACGGACGTTGCGAAAATCGGCGACTTCCTCAAAGTGCTTCGCGTTAAAGGTGGAGCGAACCTCCTGCTCTCGTTGGTAATGCTGCTTCAGCTGGGACCATTCCGCGGCCAACTCCGCCTTGGCGCGCAGTGCACACCAGACATGCAGTGGATGCTCCAGTGGTGGCAGCTTCTGATCAAACAACTTCAACGCCGCGCCCCAGTTTTTCAGACGCTGTGGTTCCAGATCGGCCGCCTGAGCCAGCGCAGTGGCATCCAGCAATTGCGACTGTGCGGCGCGAAGATAGTCTTCCGCACGTTGGACATCCTGCAACCACTGCCGCGCCAACTCCTGGCGAATCTGGCTCTTGAGCGCCTGCAGTTCGTTCTTGGCAGTGTCGTTCACGTCCGGTTGATCGATCGTCCGGGCCACAAAACGCGAGCTACTGAGAATCCCACTGAGCGCGTAATACTCCCGCGTCGACACCGGATCCAGCTTATGATCATGACAACGCGCACACGACATGGTAGTCGCCAAAAACGCTTTACTGAGTGTGTCGATCTGGTTATCAATCACGTCCAGACTGATTTCGCGAAACTCCAGGCAATCGTCGTGTCCGACCTCACCGAAGCGGTAAAACGCGGTTCCCAACAAGGACTCGTTGATTTTCTTGACCGGATTGAAACGCGGCGCAGCAAGCAGGTCGCCAGCGATGTGTTCGCGGACAAACTGGTCATAGGGCACATCCTCATTCCAGCAGCGGATTACGTAGTCGCGATAACGCCAGGCTCCGCGCACTTCTCCATTCCATTCGTGGCCGTACGTCTCGGCAAATCGCACCACATCGAGCCAATGCCGCGCCCACCGTTCGCCAAAATGCGGCGAGGCCAACAGGCGGTCAACCAGGTGTTCGTACGCGATCATCGAAGGGTCTTGAACAAACGCTTCAATCTGCTCTCGAGAAGGCGGTAATCCGGTAAGCGACAAACTCAAGCGACGCAGCAGCGCGTAACGATCGGCCAAGGGAGCTGGCTGCAAACCGGCGCGATCGAGTGCCGCCTTGACGAAGCGGTCCACTGCATGCCCGGACCAGGCCGGATCCTCTACGGACGGCAGTGCAGCGTGGGTCACCGGCTGCAAACTCCAGATCTTCCGCCGCTGGGCCAGGACCTCAGGCCAAGAGGCGGACGCCGCGTCGGCAGGTGGATGGTCACGTGGATCCACAGCACCCCGCCCAACCCAGGCCACAAAATCGTTGATCACGCGATCCGGCAACTTGCGGTCTGGTGGCATCTCAAACGTTTCATGGCGCAGCGCCTGAATCAGCAAGCTCGCTGCGCTGTCTCCCGGCACCACTGCCGGTCCATTCTCGCCACCACGGCGGATGGCAGCGCGACTATCCAGACGCAGCTCCCCTTTGGGCTGCGTCGCCTGGCTGGAGTGACAACGGTAACAGTGTTCCACCAGAACTGGACGAATGCGCTTCTCAAAAAAAGCAACTTCCGCGGCGTTCTCGGGCTCAGCCCCGCACAGGGCCAGCAGCGTCAGGAAAGTCGTCATACCTGGTTTCCAGCAACAGCAAACAGCCACTCGCAGCACCGACGTGCGATCCAGATGTTATTCTAGTCGATCGACCTGGCGACCGACATCCATTGACGCCAGCGAAAACGAGACAATCCCCCTGTGAACAAGTTGTTTTCCTTATGCCCACCGCGTCTTCTGGCGACTTCGATACCGACTTGCTGACGCCCGTGTATCTGGCCAATCCCTACCCCAGTTATGCGGCGCTGCGAGACACCGCACCCGTCTTCTTTAGCCAGCGTCTGAACGCCTGGGTATTAACGCGTTACCAGGACGTGCACCTCGCGTTGAAGGACGCGCGACTCGTTTCCAGTCGGCGTGTCTCTTCCTACTCCCAACAGCTGTCCGCCGAATTACGCTCCCAGTTGCAACCCTTGTTCGACCAGTTTGACACCTGGATCGGCAACATGGATCCACCCGACCACACGCGGCTGAGGCGACTGGTAAACGCCGCCTTTACCACGCGCATGGTGCAAGCGATGCGCGTGGAAATTGAACGACTCATCGAAGAGTTGTTGACAGACATCACCAGCGGTCAAACGGTCGATTTTGTCCGCGACTTCGCCTATCCCTTGCCAGCCATCGTCATTGGACGGATGCTCGGCGTACCGCGCGAAGCCCGCCAGCAGTTGATCGGCTGGTCCAATGCGCTAACCGCCTATTCGGGTACCGGACAGGCGGAGTCCCAGGTCGCCCAGACAGCCAGCCAGGCAGCTGCCGACCTGTCTGCCTTGTTCGACGACCTGGCGCAGCAACGCCGGTTGGCACCCCGCAACGATCTGCTCAGCCAGTTGGTCCAAGTCGAAGACCAGGGGAATCGTCTCAGCCGCCGGGAACTCCTGGGGATGTGTGGCTTTCTGATGGTCGCCGGACACGAAACAACCATGGCACTCCTGGCCAACGGACTATTGGCGTTGCTGCGACATCCCACGCAGCTGCAGCGATTGCGAGAAAACCCCGCGGCCATCCCCACTGCAGTGGAAGAACTGCTGCGCTACGACAGCCCGATTCAACACCAAACGCGTTCCGCCGCCGAGACACTCGAAATCGGTGGCCAGCAGATTCGCGCCGGCGACCGCGTCATGCCTTTTCTGGGAGCCGCGAATCGCGATCCCGAGCAGTTCTCCCGACCGGATCACCTCGATGTGCGCCGAGCCCCAAACCCGCACCTGGCATTCGGTCTCGGACCGCACTACTGCCTGGGTGCACCACTGGCCAGACTGGAAGCAGAACTCGCATTGCAAGCGCTGCTCCAGCGGTGGAAAAAGATCGAACTCGTCGATGTGGAGCCGCAATTTCGGCAGCACACCTCACAGCGTAACCCGCTCCGATTACAGGTGCGATTTTCGCAATAGTACGACATCACCCTCAGGCGTGACCGCCGCCGGCATCTCTTTAACGGCGCGCCAACCTGGCAATCTCGTCAGCCGACAGGACTCGGTCATAGAAATGGACATCGGAAATCCGTCCGTTGAAATAGTCGTGCTGGCCCCTGCCGATCTGCAAGGGCACGTCATTGGAAAGGTCGTAATCGACGGATCGAAACCGATCCGAGTGGGCAACCTGACGGCCGTTGACGAACAGCCGCAGTTGATCGCTGGCGCGGACCGCTGCCAGATGGACCCAGCCCGCGGGTAACTCCCGGTCAAACGTCACACTTTGGCCTGCAGAAATCGACTTTACCTGCCCCGAAGGCAAGGCACCGACGTACAGCCTCCCCTGGAACACGGCCATCGACCAGGCCCGGCGATAGCGCACGTCGGGCGTACTGTCAACACGCCCCAGCGAAGTCCACCGGGTCTCGCCGTCATAACGAAAGACACCTCCCAATGGCAACGTACCGGAGTAGAGCATGCCGTTGTAGACCGCCAGGGGCATGGCCTCCTTTTCCATCGCCAAACGCCCGGCAAACTCCCAGCGCTCTGGCCCCGCAAAACGGTACACACTGCCGGTCGGCCAGGTACTCACGTACAGACTGCCCTGGTAAACCGCAAATCCATACGTCTGCGTGTTTTCACCGACCACACCCAGATGCTCCCAGTCTGTCCCGTCATAACGATAGACTCCGGCCTCATCGAACCCGGTGGCATAGATGGCGCCATTGTAGACAGCCAATGCCTCAACACGTTTTCCTGCAAACGTCCCGCAATCCGTCCAGCGGGTGCCGCCTTCATAGCGAAACAAGCCCGCAGAGTAGAGCGCCGAGGCGTACAGCTGACCACGAAACACCACTGTCCCGTAAATCGATTCCGCTGTACCAAGTTTGCCGCAATGTTCCCATTTCTGATCGCCCAGATAGCGAAATACGTTTCCACCTGGATGGGGATTGGGAGACTCTGGCAACGAAGAGCCGCCCAGGCGGTATTTGGAAGTGCCGGCGTACAACTCTCCGTTAAAACTGCAAAGGGTCGATACGGCATTGCAACGGTCCGGCATTCCTAAATCAACCCAACGGCCGCCATCGGTGGCAGCTCCATCGAAGCGGTAGACATGACCGGCTTCATCGATCCCCGGTTCGCAGGTACCCGCGTACATCTGCCCACGGTGGACCAGCAACGAAAACACATACATGTTATTCCCGGGACGACCGTGATCCGTCCAAGCCGACTCGAGTTGCCCGTTGTCGATGCCAAAATGGACCTGCCGGTAGTTGGCCGATGTATTGGTCACGCCGACGTTATTCTTGATCGAAAGTTCAAATCCGGTTCGCCGTCGTGGATCAAACTTGCTGATCACATCGCCCAGCACATCATCCAGTACTGCTTCCGTGTGTACCCAGGCCGAGACACTGAATGCCCGCCGGCCCGGATTGAACTGCTGTGGGGATGACGCGGTCAGCAGACTGTCACGACCGTTGAAGCCGGCCGCACCACCGGACTGGCCCTGCGGCCCCTTGACCGTCCAGTCTACGGCGTGAACCTGCAAATGCTGGCCGTTACCCGCAGCATCCTGCGCATCACCCGCCAGTTTCCAGCGTGCCACGGGCTGCTGACCGATCAGGACAGCCGACCAACCGATCACCAGGCCCCAGACGACGGCACCACATTTCTTCAGTCTGCACGCTCTCATCATCACCCTTTTGGCTCGCGGTTAAAGCTGAAAGACCCCCACCAGGATAGCGCTGCCAGCCGCAGCGTGCATCTTGATTGCTCCCACCCCTGAGCAGCGGCAGCAACATGCGTACGGGTTCGATTTCCGATTCTGCCGATTCGGAGACCTCTGAGCCGGCTGCCACCTGGAGCCAGCGCAACAACCGTCGATAGGGTAAGATGAAGGGCCTGGTTTCGCATTGCCCCCGTTCCCCTGGCACCCTTCATCGGAAACAGCTTCGATGTCGTTCCGTTTTTTTCTGCTGCCGTTGATCCTGGGCGGTCAGCTGTCGGCCACGGCCGCCTCACCACCCGACACCCTGTCTCCCGCGGACACGGAGCTGTTCGAAAAAAAGATTCGCCCCGTCCTGGTTGAACACTGTTACAGCTGCCATTCCGAGCGGGCCGCCCAAAACAAACAACTACGCGGTGGCCTGCGTCTGGATAGCCGTGCGGGGATTCGCAAAGGGGGAGACAGTGGGCCGGCGATTGTGGCCGGCCAGCCGGCTGCCAGCCTGTTATTGCAGGCCTTGCGTTACGAGTCTCTGGAGATGCCACCCCGCGCGCCGCTCCCCGCAGCCGTGATCGCCAACTTCCAATTATGGATTACCCGAGGTGCACCAGATCCACGTGCTGGCGCCACAGCGGCCAAACCCCGTATCGATCTGGAGCAAGGTCGGCTCCATTGGGCCTACCGGCCGATCGAAAAACCTCGGCTTCCCAGCACAGCCAGAGCCTCGACTGTTTCGCCCATCGACACGTTTATCAATGCGCGCCGAGAAGCCGCCAAACTACCGCGGGCCCCGGTAGCAACCCGCCGGGTCCTGGTCCGACGTCTCTATTTCGACCTCCTTGGCATCCCGCCAACTCCATCCCAAATCAAGCGCTTCCTGCGGGATGAGTCACCCGATGCCAGCGCGCGACTGGTCAGTCAGCTACTCGCCTCACCTCGGTTCGGTGAGCGCTGGGGGAGACACTGGCTAGACGTGGTGCGGTTTGCAGAATCGATCACACTCCGCGGTTTCTTGTTCCCCGAGGCCTGGCGGTACCGGGATTACGTCATCGACGCCTGGAACAGCGACCTCCCCTTCGATCGCTTCATCCGCGAGCAGCTGGCCGGAGATTTACTGCCCGCTACCTCACTGGAGGAACAACAACGGGCTGCCATCGCCACGACCGTACTGACCCTCGGCAACAACAATCTTGAAGATCAGGATAAAGCCAAGTTACGGATGGACGTCGTCGACGAACAACTCGAGACCATCAGCCGCGGCTTCCTGGCTCAGACGATTGGGTGTGCGCGGTGTCATGACCATAAATTCGATCCGATTCCAACTCGCGACTATTACGCCCTGGCCGGCATTCTGCGGAATACCAGAACACTGAAGCATGCCAACGTCTCCAAATGGATCGAAT
>CAZITS010000210.1:8083-8399 GCA_964542185.1 uncultured Pirellulaceae bacterium | reverse complement strand
GATCTAGCAGGCGTGGGCAGATGCGTTTCAAGTACCCGTTGGATTGACCAATAGTATCGGGCTCAAACTCCGGCTCGTACCTGCCGGCGATTTTTTGATGGGCAGTGCGCTGGATGTTGCCGATCGCGGAGAGGATGAAAAACAGCATCCGGTTGCCCTGTCTGCACCCTATTACCTGGGCGTTTACGAAGTGACACAGCAACAGTACCAGCAGGTCATGGGAAAGAATGGCAGCAAGTTTCGCGGGCCCGACAGGCCGGTCGAACAGGTAAACTGGAATGAAGCGGTTGCGTTCTGTGCAAAGCTCACTGCATTG
>CAZITS010000210.1:0-8073 GCA_964542185.1 uncultured Pirellulaceae bacterium | reverse complement strand
AGAAAGCCGCAGGCCATGTTTACCGGTTGCCCACAGAGGCGGAGTGGGAGTACGCCTGTCGCGCCGGGACGGTTACTCGGTACAGCGCCGGTGAATCCAATGACAACTTGTCCAACGCGGCCTGGTTCAACGGTAATACGGAAGCCACGCAGCCCGTGGGGCAGAAACAACCCAACGCGTTTGGCTTGTTTGATATGTCCGGAAATGTGTGGGAGTGGTGTCAGGACCGATACGGACCGTACACTGACGAACAAGTCCGCGATCCGCAGGGTAGCTTGTCGGGCAGCGAGCGGGTCAATCGCGGGGGAAGTTGGATTAATCTTCCCCAGGTCTGTCGTTCTGCCAGTCGCAGCCGCTTTTCTGCGGAGCGGAGTTACACCGTCCTGGGATTTCGTGTGCTCTGTCTGCCCGTCGATCGCTGAGCATGCCGTCATTCCCAGGGAGCAGCACGCATGCACTCGCACGCTCTACTTGTTGGAGCCATCGGTGCGGAATGAGCTGGCCGGGAGTCCAGCCCGGTTTCGCAAATTGGGAGTGGCCGTGCTGGTAAACCCATAACGAACCGCCTCTGGCTGCGGGACACGAGGCGAGGATACGACCAGCTCTTCACCTTCGATATGTGCCATGGCCGGATGAAACACAAGGTCGTTGCCAGCGATTTCGAGATGTGTGGGAGGCTGTCCGTCAACCGTTGTCAGGCCACCGCGGGCGTGATCGAATCGGAGCCGCAGGTGGCCCGCTTCACGACGGTGTGAACGGTAAAGAGGGCCCGAGTAAATGACATCCTGGTTGTAATCCCGAGCCAGGGCCCACAGGGCCAGGCGGCGTCCCACCTCTTGTTTGTTCTTGGGGTGGATGTCGCGCACGTTGCCGATATCCATGGTGACGACCATGCCTGTCTGTGGCATGGTCAGCGTTTGCAGTTGGGCTTCGCGCAAATACGCCGCGTTCTGCTTGCCGTAATCGTAGGGGGCCAGTTGCACAAAATAGAAAGGGAAGTCGTACCCGAAAACGGCACGCCAGCTTTCTATCATGGTGGGAAACAGCTTCCGATATTGGTTGGCGCGTCCCACATTACTTTCGCCCTGATACCAAATTACCCCTTTGATTCGCATGTTTCGTAGTGGATGGATCATTCCGTTGTAGAGCCGCGAGGGGATTTTCTGGTTCGCTTGCTGAGGGCGCTCCGCCGCGGCCTGGAGTGCCTCGCGGTATTCCAATTGGCGGAGGCCGCTGGCCGGGGTCCAGGCCTCCGCTGACGTACCGCCCCAGGACGTGTCGATGATACCGATGGGAACTTGTAGCGTTGTCTGCAGGGTGCGGGCAAAGAAGTAGGCGGTGGAAGCAAAGGTCGGGATCGCCGCCGGTGTGCAGGCGTGCCACTGACAGTCGGCGGGGGGAATGCCGTACATGCTGATCCCTGTCTCCACGTCCTCCAGAGGTATCTTGCTGCTGAAATTGCCGACTTGAAAAAGCCGAATCCGGGGGTGGTTTGCGTTGGCGACTTCCGTCGCGGATTCCTTGATTCCGGTGTATGCTCCGGACACTTTGACCAAGGGCATTTCCATATTCGATTGACCCGAGGCCAGCCAGACTTCGCCGAACAACACATCGCGGAGTTCAATCCGATTGTTGCCGACGATGGTCAAGTGGTGGGGCCCCCCTGCCCCACCGGTCTTCAGCAGGACACGCCAGCTGCCGTTTTTATCTGCAGTGGTACTGACAGTGGCGGCGAGCCAATCACCACGGATCCGGATCTCTTCCCCCGGCGCGGCCCAACCCCACAAGGGCACCTCGCTGTCCCGTTGCAGGACCATGTGCGATCCGAGGACTTTGGGCAGGCGAATTTCGGCCCGGGCGAGCGAACCACTCAAAAGTAACGTGGCCAGCAGCAGGTGTCTGGTCATGAGATTCCGTTGTGAAAGTCGGTGTGGGTTGTGTTCAGGGCGGGTGACCACGAGAGAGACGTTGCACGCACGATTTGGACGTGTGTGCTGAAAACACACTCCGTGCATCCTACACGAACCTCCTCTAGTACGCTTTGCGGTCTGTTGGTGAGCTCTCGTTTTCGGCACAATGGAAAGTCGCCTGTGCACAAGCTTGACCGGTATCGTTTTTCTCCCAGGAATGTCGTCCTATGAATCTACTGCGTTGGTTCTCTCTGCTCCTCGTTTTCTGGGTGGCACTGGATGCCGGCGTGTGCGTGGCCCAGCAGGCTGTCCCGCCGGCCTCTCCCGGTCGCATCGGGGAAGCGGTCGGGTTGAAGTACGACGTGACACGTTACCCGGTTCTCCGTTGGGGTTACAACGATCTCAACCGAGATGCGCGACCTGACACACTGGTCACTATCTGGAATGAGCGGACCATCGCGGTCGTCAGTGACGACGGGACGTTGCCGTGGTCTCCGGAGGAAGAAGGTCGTGACTGGCACGCCTATTTTAACGAGGCCTTTAACGTAGGGCAGGACCCGCCGCAAACCTGGAATACATTGCGCAGCGGATGGGGCGGCTATACGATTTTCGTTGACAGCGACCAGTCGGGACGATTCGACGATCGGGAAGACTGGTACTACAAAGTCCTTGATCTAAACGGTGATGGCGATCCCGATGGCGAGTTTTACCATGCCTATCCTGAAGTCGACTGCAGCAAAACGCACATCAATCTCAGTGGTGAACGGGAGATGTCGGTGTTGAATTGGAAGGATTTTACTTACGGGTATGAGAACCGCTCGGTAGATGGCGGGAAGTATGTGATGAACGTGCATGGCAATGGGTTTTTCCTGAATGCCTATGCACCGGAGGTGCAGACCGGGATTGAAAATCCACTTGCCTGGTACGACTTTGATGGTGACGGGTTCAATAACATGTCCACCCGCTACTCTTCGGCGAGCGTTGACCGCGCCAAGCAGCGGCACGTCAGTCGCTATGAACAAGTGGAGATTGCTTTCGAGCTGAATGGCAACACCAGTAAGCGTCGCTGGCATTCGCTGGATATGCAGCTGACGTTCGTAGGTGACCAGCGATTTCGCCAGCAACGCGATACCCCCTTTACCGGCGGGTTGGAGTACGGGCATTTCGTGGACCGCATTCCCGGCATCGAGGGACTCAAGGACGCCGAGTTTTTATCGGAAAAGAAGCGTGTGTCTCGCCTGGAAGTGGTGCGGAGATACATGCCCTACATGGACGGCTACCGAATCACGACCGACGACCGTAACTGGGTGAGCGTCTGGCTCCAATTCGACGAGGATGAGGACGACACACGCTGGGAAGAGATGTTCAGCCGTTATGAACCGGAGGTCTTTCGCCTCTCCGACCGGATTGGGGATCGTCACGAGCGCGACAGCCACTTCAAAGGACAAGGCAAGTTGTACATCAGCAAGTTTGACCGGCGGATCCACCTGTGGCATGCCGACTTCGCAGTCTGGGATGTAGATCCACTGGCCTGGTACAAGGGTGAAGAGGTGTATTTCCGTACAGTGACCAATCGCCCGGACGACGGGCCCCAGCCACCCGTGGGGCTGCGCTATCCCCGTGTGCGCTACAAGGACACCGATGGGAACGGCTTTATTGATCGGATCGAGTATCTCACCGTCGAATACACGGGGAAATTTGGCACCGAAGGGGTGACCGAAAAGTTGGACCGCGTGGTCTCGCTGCTCGACTATGCGGACGAGACGTTGCCGCACCCCGACGTCTGCCTCCGGACTGACCCTCGCGTCGATGCGCCGCTGTCCGGGTGGTCACTGGCAAAATGGGACGGCCGGCCGTTGCGGCCGGCGGACTTTGCGGGGACGCCTGTCAAAGCTGGATACGACAAGATGTCCCAGTTGTATGGCGCCGCAGCGGCAGAAATGTGGAGCGATGCACAACAACTCTATCAGTTGGCAAAGACGCTCGGCCTGAACCGTTCAGAAAAGCTGGATCACGCTGGAACACCGCGACCTTCTGTTGAGGACCGTCTTAAACTCAAGCAACTCAACATTCCCAAGGGTTATTCCCGTCACCTGGCAGGGAATACGCGACGGGAACAGTACCATAATGGCTACTGGTTGCGGGAGAAAGTGTTTGCAGACCTCCTGAAGTACGCCGGACTGGATCGCGGCACACTGGAGAAATACTATTACACGGGCCGCATTGACGCCTTGTGCAAGTATGTAAAAACCCAGTACGTGAAAACAGAGTGCCAGCCCGTTCCCTAATGCGCCAACTGATTGGGTACACAGACGCCAGACACCTCGTCTGGCGACGACACGTCCGTTTCAGTCAACGCACCAGCGGTCGCGGGGCAAAGCGGGTTGGCTGTGGCGTGTCGACCGTGACCGTCTTCCAGGTCGCGCCCGTTTCACGCAGATGATTCCAAGGCGCTGTCTGGTAAGCCAGTTCGAGGTGTTTGGTTCGGATTGGCTGGCCGGTGTCATACGCGTGCATCACGGCATCGACCACACCGGTGGTCAGCAACGTGCGTTCCACAGGGTACGGTTCCCGACGTGTGACGAAGAGCTGCTGGATCGAGTGGGAGAGCGCCTGAAAGAGGCCTCTGTTCCCCCACGGACCGTTGAAAAAAGCGGTTGCACGTGGTTTCTTTTCGCCGCGCAGGCGACAGGCAAAATTCCAGCGATTGCCGTCGCTACCCAATCGCAGGACGGTTGCTTTCAATCCGTCGCTGTACCGCAGCGAAATGGCGTAGTCTCCTGAGGGGCGTCGTGGGTCCGGACTGGATTTGATCGGCCGCGGTTGACGTCGGTCACCGAGCGGCTTGCGCGGTACCTGCGGAAAGGGTTGTCGCTTGACGTTCATTTCACGTTCGGCCTGTAACGCCGCCGCAGCGAGATCTGCTGACCACCGTCCCTCTCGCTGCGCTTGCTGGAAACGTTCGCCGGTGAGCAATTCCACGTCCGTGATACCGGTTTCCCCGCCGCGGCGTGATTCTACGATAGACTGCAGGATTTCCAGCGCATGGAAGTCGTAGGATTCCAGGCCGCCTCCGTGGATGGAAACCGCTTCTTCGATGTCGGCTGCGGGTGGCAGGTTCAGCGGGGGAATCCGCTGCGCTAGAGGTACGGAGCTGCCCGCCATCAGCGGCATCTGGTTGGCCCTGGCGGTGTCGTACATTTGCTTCGCCTCATCCCACCGATAGGAAAGGTGCTTGTCGTTGAAGTAGGGGACGTACCGGCCACTGGCTTTCATCACGGCGACGGACTCGTCGAACAGCCGCTTGCGGGGGTACAGGTGGCGGCCCAGCTTGTCGTAGGGATAAATGCCGTGTTCACCGATGCACAACACACCATCGACCGCGAGTTCGGATCCACCACAACGGAGCGCCGCACCGACCGTGTCATACAAGGGGATACCAAACCGTTTGCCGGCCTGGAGCGTCATGTCTCCATCGGAGAACTGATCCGCATAGAAGGAAACGATGTCGACGGATGGATTTTGCAGCGTTCCGTTCAGGTAGTAAGCCCCCAGGAAGTTTTCCAGGATGTTGTAGGCATGGCTGCGAAAATGAAAGACCGTGAAGATCGCCGCCACGCGGGGACGTTTCGCTGCGCTGCCGTTGATGACGGTGTGGGGCTTGGCCAGTGAGGGAAGCATGACGCCGCCCAGGGCCAGCGATTGAGCGAACGTGCGGCGTGTCCAATCCCCCGTCTGCGGTTCCGACTGTCGAGTGTTCATTGTGGATGCCATTTCTCTAATGCCAGTGAAGACAGGTAGACGTCGTATGAGACTACCGGCGTTGGGTGTGCTGGCAGCTCGTCTGATAATGCGTGCGCTCTCAGCCAGAGACGACCGCGGCCTGTACCATATTCGAGACCCCGTTAAGCAAGTCCCGCCCAGGTTTGCTGACCCCGCCAGTGGTCAGCAGCACGCAGAGCAGGTGTCGCGTGGGATCCACCCAGGCGACGGTACCAGTGGCGCCGACATGCCCAAACGTAGTTGCCGCTCCCAGGTCGCCAAAATAATTCCAGACGGGCGAGTCGCGAAGCGCCCAGCCCAGCCCCCAGGGCGCCTTGATGGCACGGTTGTGGTCGCGCGTCATGGCAGTCGTCGTGGCTGGTGAGAACAACTGATACTTGCCGTAGCGCCCGCTATTGAGGAATGTCTGCAAGAGACGAGCGAGATCACTCGTCGTGCTGTGGAGCCCCCCCCAGGGATGTCCCATGTCTCGCCAGTACGGTGAATTCGGGCCCCAGCTTTGCGAATCGGGGGTGCCTGGACTGCTTTCTTGATAGATGGCCGTGTCAGCGATCTGCAGATTGTCCAATCCGAGTACCGTGTGCTGCATTTTCAGAGGCAAGAAGATCTCCTTCTGGAGGAAATCACGCAGCCGCATACCGGTGATGCGTTCCACGATTTCCGCGGCCAGCAGTGTTCCCATACTCTGGTAGGCAAACTGGGTACCAGGCTGGTAGAGCAAGGGTGTGCGCAGGGCACTTTTCACAAATTGATCGAGCGGTGCGTGTGCTTTCCGTAATGCGACATTGTCGGGCAGCATGTCGGGCATACCGGAGACATGGGACAACAAGTGCCAGACTTTGACTTCTGCCTTGCGATCCCCTTGGAATTCGGGGAGGTAATTTTGAACCGGGTCGGACAGCTGGACCTGGCCGCGTTCGACCAGCAGCATTAATCCGCATACCGTGACCGGTTTGGAGATCGAAGCCAGTAAATAGACAGTATCGGGTTGCGCGGTGGGAGCGTCGGGGTTGGCATCCAAACGACCGAAGCCGCGATGTAACACAGTTTTGCCGTGGCGCGCGACCAGAATAGAGGCTGCTCTCAGACGGCCGCCGTCGGTTTCGGACTGGAGGCGGTCAGTAATTTGTTGCAAGCGAGTTGCCGACAATCCGACGGCTGCGGCTTTGCCGGTGGTCAGGGTCGATGGAACGCTGGAAACGGTGGACTGCTGTGCAGTGACTCCGCCGGTCCGGATGGTGGCCCAGCCGAGTCCCGCCAGGCTGACGATCCCGGTGGTCAGCAGGCGTCGTCGGGCCGAGTTTTGATTGGGGCGAGCATCCATTGGGACGGGTCTGGAAAAGCAACGCATGCGATTTCCTCGATCGTACAATCGGAATCGTCAGATGTCTTGCCGGAAGCTGTCTGCTCCGGTGCGGCGAGCGACTAGTTGTTGTCACTGTAGCACGACGCACGCTCTGTTCGCTATGCTGCCGCGCCTCCATTTGCCAGTCAAGTGACTGGTTACTGCTGGTATTTGCGGAGGGTGTCTTCGTTGATGGAAATTCCCAGTCCAGGCCCATCGGGGACGGTGGCGTACCCGGTCTCGTCGATGGCAAAGATCTCGTTGGTCAGTTCATGACGCAAGGGAGAATCGGCCATGCAAAATTCACAGACTTCGGTGTTGGGGATCGCCGCCAGGGCATGGAGTGAGGCGGCCAGCGTAATGCCACTTTTGAAGCTATGATTGACGACACGGCGATTGTGACGGCACGCCATCCGGCCCGCTTCCACAAAATTTGAGATACCGCAGCGGCCGGGGTCCGGCTGAATCCAATCCAGTCCACCGTCCACCACGAGACGTTCGAACTCGTCGAAACGTGACTCGGCTTCCGCGGCGGCAATCGGTATGGGACTTTCCGCGGTCAGCCTCCGGTACCCTTCCACGTCGTCGGGGCGCAGCGGCTCTTCCAGCCAGAATACATTGAAATCGGCGAACTGCTGCGCCCGTTTCAGGGCGGTTTTCCAGTCCCACACCTGGCCAGCGTCGACGAGTACATCGATTTCTTCACCGGCCCCTTCGCGCGCCGCACGGATCAGCGCCAGGTCGCTGGCTTCACTTTTCCCCATCGGGCCCCAGCCAAATTTAATCGCTGTGAATCCCTGCGCCCGGTACTGCGCCGCGAGTTCGCCCGTCTCTTGCGGTGTGTCTCCGAATAGAATCGAACAATAGGCGCGGAAACGCGTCTTGTAGGGTCCGCCTAACAACTGGTAAACCGGTTTGCCACATGCCTTGCCGAGAATGTCCCATAAAGCAATATTGATTCCTGCCTGGGCATGTGAACCGGCGCCGCTACGCCCGTAGTAATTCGTTGCCTGATCCATGCGCTGCATACAGACT
>CAZITS010000209.1:0-8399 GCA_964542185.1 uncultured Pirellulaceae bacterium | reverse complement strand
GGATACTGGCGTCAGGTGGATCCCGACCAGTCCGCAGGTGTGGCGCCGGAGGCGGCGCCCCTGGTCATTGGTCGAGGCCCTGGAGAGACGCGTTGCCTGGAAGTTGTCGGTCTCGATCTCGACACCAGTAAACGGGTGCGCGTCCGACGTACCCAATTGTGGACGACGCCTGTTGCCACTTCCCAGGTCAAACCTGGCGAAGCCAGTCAGCCTTGGCACGTGATGAGTTTGCGTCTCCGTGATCTGGAACCGGAAAAGCGTCCCGAAGGGTATTGGTTACTCCTCTACGAACATCTCGGCCCGGGGCGCGTCCGATTTTACCGTATGAATCCGGTTGCGGTCGCCACGGCCATTGAATCAGGGCAGCTGGCGGGGCATGTCCGGCGCAATCCCCGCGCTGGAAAACCAGTGGAGTCGTTTCCCAACCTGGTGGAACCCGAATTCGACGCGATCCAGATTACAGCAAAACCGGTTGCCTTGCGGGCCTACCTGGCGATGGCAGCGAAGACCTGCTTTGACCGGGAGAAGCCCATCCTGGAACTACAGGGAATTTCCTCAGCAGCAGCTGCGACGCGTCCTGAAAAGCTGCCTGCCCAACCTGCGCGGAAACCACGTTGCGCCGTCTCAGCGGCGACAGAGGAACCTGGTGGGGGGTGATGGTGGGGTGGACGGCCTCGTGCTGGTGCACCGCATACGGCACAATGGAAGCAGATGCCGGGTACAAGCTAAGATAGCAATGGTACAGCCTGCCAGAGCTCGAGTCGTCATCATGACTGGGACAGGCCGTTGTTCCAACGCGATTCCTCCAAGCCGATTTGCGGGGCCGCAACCCTGATGGTGAGTTTGATGTGTAAAGCCTGGCGACGACGGACGATTTGCCTGCTGCTGTTAGCTGTTCTGCCGACGTTGAGTGAGGCGGTTGAAAAGCCACCAGGATCTCTGCGTTTTGTTGACGATGTGTTGCCTGTCCTGCGCAAGCACTGTGTGAAGTGTCATGGCGGGGCGCAGCGAAAGGCGGAGTTGAATCTGCAGACCCTGGGTGGGTTGGCCCGCGGCGGTGAGAGTGGCCAGCCAACCATTGTGGTAGGTGCCTCACAGCGCAGTTATCTCATCCAGCAGGTGACTTCGGGTGCGATGCCTCCCGGATCAGCACGATTAGATGATCGAGAAGTGGCTGTTTTGCGGAGCTGGATCGACAGCGCGGCCCATCAGGAGTTGGCCACCGTCGATGATCATCTGTCAGCAGGTTTGCAGCGTGCGCGCCGCGTCCAGTTTTTACTGGAAGTCAAATGTCAGCCCTGCCATGGGCGAGACACCCAGGAGGGCGGGCTCGACGTACGGACGATGCAGACGTTGCTCGCCGGTGGCAAGTCGGGTCCTGCCGTTGTTCGAGGTGATGTGGAGAGCAGCCTGTTGTTGCAGCGCATTCGCGACGATCAGATGCCACCGCGTGCGGTCCGCTACAAGCGTTCTATCAAGCCGATTACGGCGACTGAACTGCAACTGTTGCAAAACTGGATTGCCGATGGCGCTGTCGCACCGCCACCACCTCCAGGACTACTGGACGATGAGGGCCTGCTCGTCGATGCGGAGGACCGTAGCTGGTGGTCGTTCCAGAAGCCGCGACGGCCGCGGCTACCCGCAATAGCTGGTCCGCACTACCCACCCACTGCGGTCGACCTTTTCCTGACGCGACGCTTGCAGGATGCGGGCCTTGGTTTCTCTCCTCAGGCCCGGCGAAAAGATTTGATTCGCCGGGCTTCTATTGACCTCCACGGATTACTGCCGGCGCCGGCGCAGGTGGCCCAATTTGAGTCGGATCTGTCCCCCGACGCGATGGAGCGATTGGTCGATCGTTTACTGGCTTCACCCCGTTATGGAGAACGTTGGGCCCAGCATTGGCTGGATGCAGTCGGCTATGCGGATTCCGAGGGGTCGGTCGATTTTGTCTATCCGCTGGTTTATCAATACCGGGATTATGTCATCCGGTCGATGAATCGCGACAAGCCCTACGATCGTTTTTTGCTTGAGCAATTAGCAGGGGATGAGCTGGTTGACTACGGCAAGCTACCGAGGCTTACTGAGGAACACCGCGACAACTTGATCGCGACCGGGTTCTTGCGCACCTGCATCGATCCGACGACGAGTCCGGAAACCAACTTTCTCTACGACCGCTACCAGGTACTTGCCGATACGGTGGAGATTATGGGATCGGCAGTGCTGGGGCTGACGTTGCACTGTAGCCGCTGCCACAGTCACAAGTACGATCCACTGCCGCAGCGCGACTACTACCGGTTTACCGCGCTCTTTGCGGCGGCCTATTCTCCTTACGATTGGGTCAAGCCAAAGGACCGCTTTCTGGAAATGGTGGGAGTGGAGCAGCGGCAGGAGATCGTTGACCACAATCTGCAAATTGAACAGCAAATTACTGCGGAAAAAGCGCGTCTGCAGAAGCAGGCGGCGACCTGGCGGGCGAAGTTTCAGCAAGCGGAACTGGCGAAATTGCCCCAATCCCTGCGTCTGCAACTGCAACAGTTACTCGCGACGCCAGTTGGTGATCGTACTGCGTTGCAGCTGCAATTGTTTGCGCAATACCAGAAACAACTGCAGCCAGACGAAGCGCGGTTAACCGAGACCTTTCCGGTATTCAAACAGGCAGTAGAAGCCTCCGGAAAGTCAGTCAAAGCATTGACGGCGCAGCGCCGAGTTGCGCCACGGGCCCACGGTCTGACCGATCGCCGCCGGCAAGCGGATCCCTTTTATTTGCTCCGCCGCGGTGAGTGGAATCGGCGCGGCCGGCGCGTACGGCCAGGCGTGCCGGTGGTGCTCCAGGAACCGGGTGAGCCGTTTCGCTTGCGGCGGTCGTTTGACGAGTCCAAGACGACCGGGTTTCGCTATTCACTGGCCCGCTGGCTGACCAAAGCAGATCACCCGCTGACAGTACGGGTGCTGGTCAATCGGGTCTGGCGGGATCATTTTGGTCGTGGCATCGTGGCCACTGTCGACAACCTGGGAAGGACGGGAACGCTGCCGACCCACCCACAACTATTGGACTGGTTGTCAGTGGAGTTCGTGCATCGTGGCTGGAGCACAAAATGGTTGCATCGACAGCTGTTGACTTCGCGTGCCTGGCAGCAGCAGTCGCGGCTCCGGCCACCAGCGGTGGAGATTGATCCCGACAACCGGCTGTTGTGGCGTGTACCGCTAAGGCGACTGGATGCCGAGACGTTGCGTGATTCACTGTTGCGCGTGGTGGGAGACTTGAACCTTCAGATGCTAGGACCAGCGGTCGACGTCAAGACGATGTCCGATGGCCAGGTGGTCGCTGCAGATTCACCCGCTGGTCGACGGCGCAGCCTGTATCTGCTTCATCGTCGCTCGACACCTTTGACCATTCTGGAAACCTTTGACGCGCCACGGATCACGGTCAATTGTATTCAGCGTCGTACTTCGAACGTCGTTTCGCAGGCGCTCTTGATGTTCAACAGTCGGTTTGTCGATGCGGCGGCAACTCGGCTGGCGACACGCATCCTGGAACAGACTGCAGACCCTGCGCAGCAGGTGATGACAATCTACCAGCGGATTCTGGGACGGTCTCCCCAGCCAGCTGAGTTAACACAGGCGGTGACGTTCCTCGCGCAGCAGGGTGCGCGATACACGGCAGATACCCAGCTGCAGACTCCACCACAGATCACGTCGGTACTGGGTATGCACGCCAGTAAAGGAATCACCTTTGATCTGGCAGCGCTTCGTACAATGCATCCCGGCGCGCGCGTGGCACGCTTTGCGGGCGTGGCGGCCCTGGGCTACTACCACACGGGTGCGGGAGATGCGAACTGGTATGTCTTCGTAGACGGTGCCCAGCGTGCCGGCGGGAGTCTGCGCAGCAATCAGTTTGCCAGGGTCGAGATTGAATTACCTGCAGCCGCCCGATTCCTGACCCTGGTTACCTCGTCCAACGGCACAATGAACACGGATTGGACTTTTTTTGGCAATCCACGTGTTTTGCTTGAGCAGGATGGGGCCCACCGGGCATTCGATTTGGCTGACATTGTGGGCGGCGGGGACGGTACCGGGAACGGCAACGCCGTGGGGCTGGATCCGTGGAGCGGGCGTGTGCTCGATGACCAGAGTGTGGCGACCAGCGGTCGGATTAACCAGGTGTACCCGGTCAGCCAACGCCCGCTCATCGATGCCGTCTTTGTTCCGCATGGTAGCGGGGACGGAAAACGTGAGATCCCTGTCTCCACCAGTGGGCTGGTGGTGAGCGGGATTTCTGCCGGTTCGGGGACCACACATGCTCATATTTGGAATGGACACAATCAGGGCGTCAGTGGACTGAAGCAGGTTGACGTAACCCGTCGTAATGGCGCCTTGGTCGACCTCTGCCTGGTCTTGCTCAACTCGGCGGAGTTTTTATACGTGGACTGATCGACCGGTTTGCTGCCAGCGAACGAATGGACAAGTGGCTATGATGCACCCTGATCAATTTCAAGAGACGCGAGCTTCCATGTCTGCTGGACCACGCCTCCGCCGTCAGTTTTTTTCACGGCTGGGACACGGACTGGCCGGCGCGGCGCTAATGGAATTGGTCGGTGGTGAGACGGGGCGCGCCGCCAACACGACGGGTGGCGAGCGGCGCAGCAACGTGTCGCGGCTGCATGACCTCGCGCCGCGGATACCGCACGTGGCACCGCGAGCCAGGTCGGTGATCCAGTTGTTTATGCACGGTGGTCCCAGCCAGATGGATCTGCTCGATCCCAAGCCGGCTCTCAGCAAGTACGACAGTCAGAAGTTCCCTGGGGTGATTGACGTCCAGCAACCCGAACAGGCGGGCGGTATTCTCAAGAGTCCGTTCCAGTTTGCCCGTTACGGGGAGTCGGGAATTCAGGTTAGTGAAATCATGCCGCAGGTGGCCGGCTGTGTCGACGAGCTGTGTGTGATCCGTTCGATGTGGACCGAACACATCAACCATGAACCGGCGCTGTGGATGATGCACACAGGGCGGACGATCCCCGGTCGCCCCGGAATCGGATCCTGGGTGGTTTATGGACTTGGCGCCGAAACGCGTGAGCTCCCGGCTTATGTCGTACTCGATGATCCCCGTGGGTTGCCCGTCGACGGAATTCGCAACTGGTCTTCGGGGTGGTTGCCGCCTCAGTACCAGGGGACGCGTTTTCGGGCTGCGGGGACACCCGTCTGGAACCTGATTCCCACTCGGAAACTCACTCCGGAGTTGGCTGCGGCCCGGCGGGCGCTGCTGGCCCGGTTGGATCGCGCCCACCGCGATGCCCGCCCGGGTGAAACCGAATTGGATGCGCGCATCGGCAGCTATGAGTTGGCCGCCCGGATGCAACTTTCAGCGACGGCCGCGCTCGATGTATCCCGCGAGACCCAGGCGACGCAGGATCTCTACGGCCTCGGGAACGATACCACGGATTCCTATGGTCGGCGCTGCTTGCTGGCACGGCGTCTGGTCGAACGGGGCGTCCGTTACGTGCAGCTGTTCATCAACGGACAGATTTGGGACAACCACACGGGTCTGGAGTCCGGCTTGCGTTCCAGTTGTGCGCGGACCGATCGTCCGGTGGCTGCGTTGCTCACGGATTTGAAGCAGCGCGGCATGCTCGACGAGACCCTGGTGATCTGGGGAGGTGAGTTTGGCAGGTTGCCGATTTCCCAGTCCAAGAACGGGCGTGATCATAACCGCCAAGGATTTACGGTGTGGCTGGCTGGTGGCGGCGTCAAGGCAGGTCACGTCCACGGTGCCACGGACGAGTTCGGGTACGCGGCGGTGCAGGATCGTGTCAGCGTACCCGATTTTCATGCCACTGTTTTGCATCTGCTCGGTTTGGATTTCGAGCAGCTGAGTTTCGATCGCAATGGGCTTGAGGAACGTCTCACCGGTGTGCACGAGCCACAGGTAGTCCGCGACATTCTGGCGTAGCTGGTGGGAGTTCGAACGCCGCGGGATGGTACATGCTGGTGGTTGCCGTTCAGCAGTAGACCACCTGTTTCCACAGCGGATGCCCGCTCTCAAGTGTGATCGATATACCGTTACCAGTCACCCGGCGGCGACGAGAGATTGCCAACTTCAATCCACCCGACTTCGCTGCTCGGGTGGATTGGAGTGTTAAGCCGTTTTTGGGGAAACGCTGATGGCACGGATTACGAATCAGCCTCTGCTTCGACAACCGGGCTTGAGCCGAAGTCCCAATCAATCCACCCATGATAGCCCGTGCACATCCCATCGCCATTAGCCAGATCGACTTCCGAAATGACCGTATCATCGTCGGATTCACCTTGTCGTACGTGTTGCGCGACAACGCGACAATCAATGCGTTCGGAATCATTTGCGAGCGCATCAGTGACGCCAGCGAGCACTATCATTAGGCTGAATGGTGTTGTTATCCCGCGCCTGGTGGTTGGTAAGGGTTTTCAGCGTTGGCTTGTGGATCTACAGTTTCGCTGTTGGTTTGTGGGTGCACTGAAGCGAATTTAGTTGGAAATATTTGACCAACAATCCATCGACTGCCAAAGAGCAATAGAAACAGGGCTGTATACCAAACACCTGTCAGCAGCGGGCTGAGAAGCAGCGTAAAAGACCGATCCGTGTCGCTGGCCCACTCCTCGGACGCACGTAGCGCCTCTGGGGTGCCGGGATCATATTTATCGACCGCTGCGAGGAGATGCGCGTCAAGGGCCCAAACGTACTGCGCTAGAATGAAAGTTCCGGCAATCATGGCGACAAAGCACAAAGCACAGACCAATACGCGGTGGACTCGTCGCCGAACGCAAAGGAACGCGAACCAAACAAGCAAGGGTAACGCGAACCAGGCAATAAGAAGGAATGTGTGGAGCATCTATTTGGATTTTGGATTTGTCGGATAACGCTTGTGTTCACCGGGCGGCAACGAACGACATTGACTTCAGGACCGACGCCGCCCGCAGCTCCGTGTGCAACACCTTGTTATGCAAATCGAATGAATGTCACTTCGCTGGATTGCTTGTGGAACCTCGCGACGTGACCGTCCATTTGATCGTTACCGTTTTGTGCATAACTACGATTGAAGTACCTGGGATCGATAGGCGCCGCTGCGCACTCGTTCTGACCATGTAACGTGGTCGCAATACCAGTTTACCGTCAGCTGTAGCGCGTTCGGCCAGGCCGAACGCGTGGGTTGCCAATGGAGTTCGGCAGCAATCTTGCTGGCGTCAATTGCGTAGCGACGGTCGTGGCCAGGGCGGTCTGCGACTGGTTCGATGCATGATACGTCTTTCCCCATGAGTTCCAGGATGGTGTGCGTCAACTCCAGATTGGATCGTTCGTTGTCGCCGCCAATATTGTAGACCTGACCAGCGCGGCCACCTTCCAGAACCGTGACCAGGGCTTCGCAGTGGTCTTCTACATGCAGCCAGTCACGCACATTCTGACCATCGCCATAAAGTGGGACTTGCTTGCCTGCGAGCAGATTCGTTACGAACAGTGGTATGACTTTTTCAGGGAATTGATAGGGACCGAAGTTATTGGAACATCGTGTGATGACGGTATTTAATCCGTGAGTCTGGTGGTAGGCGTTGACCAGCAGGTCACTCGCTGCCTTGCTGGCACTGTAAGGGCTGCTGGTATGGATCGGGGTTGCTTCGGTGAATTTCAATTCAGGTTGATCGAGTGGGAGCGATCCGTAGACCTCATCGGTGCTCACCTGGAGGAAGCGGTGAGAGCTATCAGAGCCCCAGACCGTCCGCGCGGCGTCGAGCAATGTCTGGGTGCCCAGCACATTTGATTCCAGAAAGGGACGCGAGTCTGAGATCGAGCGGTCGACGTGGCTCTCCGCTGCCAGGTGCAGGATTGCGTCGCAATCAGATAACAACGATTCTACGAGCGCTCGATCGAGAATATTGCCGTGCACAAAGCGATAGTTAGGGTGCTGCGCGACATCAGCCAGGTTGTCCGGGTTTCCTGCATAGGTCAGGGCGTCCAGGTTGGTGATGTGGTAATCGGGGCGTTTGGAGAGCAGGAAACGGACCAGGTTGGAACCGATGAACCCACTGCCGCCGGTTACGAGCACGTGCTGAAACATAGAATGCGCAATCGCAAAAAAAGGAAAGTTGAACTCAGACGGTGGCTGGCAGACGACTGAGGTATTCGCCGTAAGGATGGTTCAGCTGCTGATCTATTTGTTGTAGCTGCCCGTGATCAATAAATCCCTGCCGATCTTCAACGGTTTTGACAAAATTCCCTGCATCAATCAACGCAGCTGCGGTACCCGTGTCGAGCTGCGCGCAGCCACGGCTGAAATGTTCCACGCGAAGTTGGCCAGATTGCGACATGATATGGTTTTCGTCAGTTGTGTCCCGCCAACGTTCTGTTTGGTTGAGCGCTAGATCCACCGCCC
>CAZITS010000208.1:930-8404 GCA_964542185.1 uncultured Pirellulaceae bacterium | reverse complement strand
GAAAAACTTTGTCAGGCACCAGGCAGGAAAAACGACTTGCTGTTGCGGATTCGAAACAGCTCTATCGACCAGGATCAGACTGGGGGCATTTGGAGCGTGCGGTACTGGCTGGCCTGGCAGTTACTGGCAGGCCAGTAAGCAGCTGGACGCAGGTATGGCCGGCTGTCGATCCGGACAGCGAGTTGGTGTTACCTGCCGTGCCCTGGCACGCAGGTTTTGAGCTCGCATTACCGCGTGACATTGCCGCGTCCGACGTTGATTGGTGGCAGATGCGTCTGGGCGAAGCGTTGCCAGCTCGGGACGTTGAACTGGTCGGTGTACTGGCTCGTGTAGTTTTTCCGGAGGAATTCAACAGACGTGTCGATGCGGTAGGATCGAAAGGCACTCTGCTCTCCGAAGTAACTCTGGATCTCATTAAAAAGTGTGGAGAGTGGGGGGCTGGAGATTTGGTGACAATTCGTTGTGATAAACATGGAGGTCGGAGCCGCTACGGTCCACTGTTGCAAGCGACATTTCCAGAATATCTCATTGAAGTGGTTCGTGAAGGACGAGCGCAGAGTGTGTACCGCTGGGGCCCCGCGAATGAACGCGTGGATATCAGTTTCGTTGCAGGAGGAGAGCAGTTTCTACCGGCTGCTCTGGCCTCGATGACGGCAAAGTACCTGCGTGAACTCGCAATGCTGGCGTTCAATCAATTTTGGACTAGCCAGTTCCCGGGTTTGCGTCCTACTGCCGGCTACCCTGTGGATGCGAAACGATTCAAGGCTGAGATTACAACGACCCAGCGCCGACTTGGTATTACGGACGAGTCGTTATGGAGAAAACGTTAGGATAATAGCGAACCTGAATAGTTGTTGCTCTATTTCTTGTCTTGCTATTCAAGATGCTGCAGTAGTCGTGTAGACCTGTCACAATAATCGGCATATGGTGGGTGCGGTTGACGCCAGGACTCTTAAGATTCCATACGTGAGGGAGATGCTGCAGCCGATCGAATGTATGACGTGGTGTTGGTTTCGAGGTTTTCGGAGTCCTCATGTGAGGGATTGTGAATTCATGCAAGAAATGGTTTGCCCGTGACTCAAAGAAGCGCGGTGGTTGTGGTTGTGGATCGGCTTGGCGCAGGGTGGCTTGGGCCGTATGGCAACACCTGGATCGAGACTCCGGGGTTCAACCGGTTGGCCAGCCAGTCATTGCTGTTTGAGACGGCATTAAGTGATAGCGCTGAACTATCATCTTATTACCGCAGTGTTTGGACTGGGCAGCATGCGTGTGCTAACTCCTGCGATGGCCCGAATAGCCTCGATGCATTGCTGGCATCGACCGCAGTCGAAACGCACTTGCTGACAGATTGCCAGCAGCTTGCAGGCTTTCCATTTGTCTCGGAATTTGATCGTCTCACCGAAGTTCCCCTCATGGCTGTTGACTCCAACGCGGAGACGATGGGGGACACTCAGCTTGCGCGATTATTTGCAACCGCGGCAGATGCGGTTCTGGACAGTCAGGAACCGTTTTGCTTGTGGGTGCATGCGACCGGGCTGAACGGACCCTGGGACGCCCCTTTGGAGCTGCGAGAGCAATTTGCCGAGGATGACGACCCTTCGGCTCCTGGCTTTGTAGAGGTTCCGGAACGTCGCCTGGACCAAGGATTTGATCCAGATTGGCTGCTGGGGATACAGCATGCTTGCGCTGGGCAGGTGGTCTTGTTGGACGCATGTATGGAAGTTCTGGTTGATGCCATCGACGCATCTCGCATAGCGGATAACTCGTTGTTGATCGTGACTTCCCCCCGTGGGTTTCCATTAGGAGAGCACCATCGTGTCGGAGCTTGTGACCACGCGCTCTTTGGGGAGCTGATTCAGGTTCCACTATTGTGCCGATTTCCCGAAGGAAAGTCGGCATCTATCCGGGAACGTGGATTGATTCAGCCAGCTAGTCTGTACGACACTCTGGCAGATTGGTTTGATGTGCTACAGCGTCCTCCATCCCATTGGGCAAATAGCTTTCTGCTGCCGAGTGAAGAGAGTGCCACTTTCCGCGACAGAGGATTCAGTGTGGCGACAGGATACCAGGCGGTTCGCACTCCCGGGTGGTTTCTTTCCACTTCAGATGAAGGACGGCACCAGTTGTTCGTCAAACCAGATGACCGTTGGGAAGTCAATGACGTTGCCAGTCGCCGTGAGGATGTTGTGGAGCTGTTACTGGAAGTGCTCCATGACGCACGGCGTAAACGCCATGGTGAACCGTTAGAGAAGTTGGCTCAGGTTCTGGTCGATGGCCCGGAATAACCCCGGGAGACTTGACTCGCAGGGTGTTGCTTGACATCAAAATGAGAAACGAGGGGCAGGCAGTTGCTACAGGTAGAAGGGAACGAGGCAGGCTGGCAATCTAGAGGTACATGCCGACGTAACCACCTGATGCGTCACTCGACGCTTCGAGTTCCTCGATTCTTTGCTTTGTTTTTTCCAGGTCGCCAGCTTCGATGTAACGGTCGAATTCGCATTTCACGCTGTGGGTGACCGTTGTTGCAAACCAGTCTACCATCGGTTCGGTAAGCCAACTACATGTTTCCGCTGCGAGTGTGACTTCCAGGTCACAACTCTCCGCACGCACGTCTGACGCATCAGTCAGGATTGTGCCCTCGAAACGGAAGGAGAGTGATCCCAGATCTGGCTGGTTCGTCAGGTGGTAGGTGCAGGTGGCTTGATGCAGGTAGTACGTGTTATGGCGGCCGTGTTTATCGATCGCCTGTTTAACACGCAGGCACTGCTCTTGGAATTTCGGTGACGCGTCAAGCGGTATATCGAGACGCCCTACGCTGCGCAAAGGCAGGCACTCGAAGTCGATTAGCACCCAGCGGTTCATGGCTTTTGTGCGACCTTGGGATCGGTTTTTGTTCCAGGCTGACGTATCCAGTTGAGTACGAGCCAGCCAGTCGAGACCTGCGAAGTCTTGAGTCTTAAATTGCCAGCTTGCCGCCAACGCTCAGGAAGTACAATGTCTTGCACTTCCAATTCTGGTTTATAGAGAGAGTTAAATTTCTTCAGCAGCATGGTCTTGATCGCGATTTGCGGCACACCCAGGGTTCGGCGGTTGACGTAGTCAACTTCTACGTCTCCTTGGCGTTTGAGACTGAGGCCTGTCGGTGTCATATTAACGGCGTAACGTGCCGTAATGTCGATGACATTCCCAACGACCGTGTCGCCACGTGTAAACCGGCGTCCACGAATCGATATCGAGGTGATGTTATCCTGGAATGAGACGCGAATAGGGCGATTGGAAGAAAAGGTAATTGACCAGGGTTCTCCGGCATCGCCTTGCAATTCCTCGGGTACTTCGGCCCCCAGGTCTTCCAGCAGACCTTGCAGGATTTCTCCCGTAAGTACTGTACCTCCGAGTATCGCTTCGGACAGGTTGCCGACTAGCGACTCATGGATCTTGATGCCAACGTCCGGAGTGCCATCGTGCTTCGGGGCAGGTCCTGGTGCCGCCATCTGGCGATCATTGCTCTGCTGCATCCGTAACTTCAGGTGGCCGTCGATGGTTGTAAATTCAAATAATCTGGGAAACGCGTTGCGACGAATCAGCGGTTGCCGAAACTGCTCTTGCAGGAAATGGTTGGCATCTTTGAGCATCTCTGTCGTTTGTTGATCGACACGCTCTGCAACTTGCTGTTCAGCGCGTCGGGATGCCATTTGTTCGCCTTGAGACTGGCTGGCCAACGCTCGTCGCCAGGCGATCTTTTCAATGCAGCGCGAACGGGCAGAGATGGAGTCGATTGAAGACTCGGTTTCACAATTTGCAGATGCTGGTTGCGGGTGCAGTCCAAATGCATCGAGATGAATAAGCTTGCTGGCATCGATTGTCGTATTGCCTGTCGTATGTACCGTAACACCCAGGTTAGTGCCGATGCTCTTGGATTTGGCATTTCCCTGAAGTCGGACTTTGAGATTGCCGCGGGAGGGATTGTCAACGAGTTCTACTGTGACATCGCCAACGGTGTGAACGGTTCCACGTAGTGTTGTCCCGTTGATCCGATCTTCCAGCGGCATCGTATCTTCGACTTGTTGCGACAGCAGACGCGTGATCAGGTCCTGGGATACGGACAGCATGAGATTAGGGTGTGAATAGTGGTGCTGGATCGAAGCGACCAGAGAGTCCGCCTGTCCGCCTTGCTGCAGAAATCCGCTCAGCCGCCCAATCAGAAATCCATCATCAGCAGTCGACGTTTCCGAGTACGCCGTCAACCGGTCAGCGAGTTGCTTGACACGTTGTTGATAGACTTTGGTGATTTGTGAATTCGAGTAGAGAATGGTGTTGGTCAGTATTTCCAGCTTGTCACGTACTTTCGTGAACGGTTTGCGTTCGATCCCGGGAATATCTTGGCGATAACGCAGCAGGATTTCTCGCAACGCGCGCAATTCGGGGACTTTTTCCCGCGCTAACAGTTTTGTGGTGTCTTCCCACCTTAAATGCATTTTCCAGTCCATTGTGGGGTCGGCATCTTTCGCCAGAAACTTTTCCAGCGATTGCCTTGCCACTTGCAACTCTTCAATAGCTCCCGCGACGTCTTGTGCGGTTTTGGGTTGGAAGTTGCGGCCTGCCGCGAGTGCGTGCTCAGCAAGTGCAGCGCGTTTAAGCACGACGGCCGCTGGCTGCGACGTACCGTCTTTCGGTGCGTCTTCCGACTCTACGTCTGCTTGCTCCCGGCCAGGAAGGAGTGTCCGTAGCAGAGCACCAAGACGTCCCGGATTGGCTGCTGGCGCTGCCTGGGTGCTTGCGAGTAAGGACAGGGTCACTAGTAGGACGGCCTGGGATTTCCTGGCGAACACGTCTGAACTCCTTTTTTGAACCATGGCAGGATTTGCGATGGGGCTTCCCGCTTGAGCAGTAGACTTGTCTGAGGGATTCCTTTGCCGTTTATGCGGATATCTACATTTACGCGACAAAGTCCGAAACAGCTTCAAGTCAACATTCGCGAGTCTACCTAATGGGTAGACCTGCACTATTTTCCACTTTCTTCCACCTTGACAGAACTGACTCAAATGCCCCATTTTCCACCTTTTCGCTGGTTATCACAACAGCAAAATCCGTGAAACGTAACTGGAAACACAGTCTCTTCGGCGGGCGCCTTTGCCAGCCAGGACGAAGGGCCTTGTACGGACCAGCGTGAGGTCAGGTTTATTTGGCACCTGGTCTGCCTTGGGCGTCAGCCGGGTTTCATTGCCGAGGTCGGGCTGCGGTCTGTGTAGCACGTCGAACAGCGGTTGACGTGGTGGGAATGGCGTTTGTTTGGCTGTCTCCGTACCTCGGCGGTGGTTGGCGGTCTCGCACTGGCCAGATCCTTTCGAATTGGCCGGTCAGGCAAGGCGTGTCGCTCTGGGCTGTGCCTGCTGCGGTCAACAGAATAACCAGATTGATGATGTTCTGTGTTGTACCCTGGCAGCTGGCGGCTTGTACAAGTTCGCACACTGGCTATAAACTGCCAGCATAGAGCCGCGGGCGCCAGCGAAGCTCGGGCTCGATGACGAACTTGAGGTTGGGACGTCCGACGACTACCCAGAAATTCACATGCGAGGATGATTGGGCAACCCACGATGATGGCATCACCACTGGAAGATCGGCGCCGAGCTTTGGAAGAGGCTTTTTTCTCCAAAAAAAACAAGCAGCTGCTCGATGCGTTACGGGAAGAAAGATCGCAGGCGGATCGCAAGCAGGCGTTGTCTGCTGCAGTGCAGATTGATGATGAAGGCACACTTGACCTGCTGATCCAGGCTGACATTACGGTCGAGTCCTTATTGGCCTTCAAGTTGTTGCCGCTGGTCGAAGTTGCTTGGGCGGATGCCACGATCGCCCAGCGCGAACGCGAAGCGATTTTGGCCGCTGCTGAGTCGAAGGGTATTCGACCGTCGGATGTGGCGTACCAGCTTTTGCAGAATTGGCTCGCAGAGCCTTTGACTGAAGAAGTTAAGGCTGCCTGGAGGGCTTACGCCAGTGGGCTCGCGGAATCCCTGGGCGCTGAGCAATGTTCTGCGATTCGTGCCGAAGTGCTTGGCAAGGCGCGTGAAGTTGCCGAGTCGGCGGGTGGCATTCTGGGAATGGGCAACAAGATCTCTTCCGTCGAAGAGCAGGTAATGGCTGAGTTGGAACAGGCGTTTGGTAATTCCGACTAGGCTCGTGTCCGATCTTGCGCAGTGCCTTTGGGCAGGCGTGTGATGTAGTTCGGCTTGTAGTTTGTCACCGATCGAGGGCTGCGCAGTTTGTAGCCGTCGTCTACGCGCGGTGCTATGCGAGGCGGGAGGCCGTCGAGTGGAGGTCAGCCGGCTCCGAGAAAGCCAGGTAACCACTGTTGGTGTGGCGGGTGGATCTGCAGGAGATACTGCCCGCGGTAACGCTCGGCAAGATTGACCATCAATTCGAGAACGAGCATATCGGCTCGATTCATAACGTGCCGCGCGCTGCGATTGCCCAGGCTGACGACCATTTCTTCAAGCACGCTCAGGTGCAACAGCATCGCCTGTCGAGCACTGACTTTTGATGCCGCCAGGACTTCGGCGAGTTGACTCATTTCTGGAGCGAGATTTCCGGATCCCATAATCACGTAGGCTCGCAGCAACTCCTGGTAATGTTCAACGAGTTGTCGAGGCAATGAGGGTGTGGATTCCAGGGGGCATGCGCTGCTACAGTCTGCCAGGTCAATCCCGGGCGTTTCGTCAAACTGATCTGCGTCAAGCTGGTGTAGCATTTTGCGTTGTTGTTGAAGCAGGCGGATGGCTTCATTGCCGTCTGCTTCCAGGTGGTGGCGTTGGCTGTTCTGCAAGTGGCGGTTGTCACGCAGTAAGCGATGGCGTTCCATGGCCCGCGCGATAACCCAGAGTAGCGATCGAACCGTGGCGGTGCTTGCACAGACATAAGCATCCGCGCCCGATTCGAGGCAAACCGCTGTCATTTCCTGTTCGCTTTGTTGACCTAGTACGATGACGGGTTGTTCGTCGCTACTTCCAGCGCGCACGGCGTCCAGGAGTTCCAGTGCATCAAACCCCTCGACTTCATGGCTCAAAAGAACCGCATCGAAGACTTCGTTACGAAGGCGCGCCAGTCCGGCTGCCATGCCGGTAGATTTTTCCAGCAGCACTTCGGATGCGCTGTCTGTAGCAATGGACTCGGCCAGCCATTCCCCAGAACGCTGCCGCCCTGATACAAACAGGATTCGCATCCGGGCTGGGAGGCAGCCCCAGGGAGTCGTGGACAGCTTCCTGGATGGACGCTCGGTTTGTACGGGATTTGTACTGACCGCCAGACTCATAGCGACGTTCCGGATTAAGGTCTATTCGCCCAATTTGTCAACAATTTCAAATTCCTTGTATCGTTCACGCTGTGCAGGCGTCAACGCCAGTTTTTGCCAGAGTAAGTAGTTCTGGATACGGTCCATCGACTCCAGCTGATAAGAGCCAGGGGGCCTTCATTGGGATGGGCC
>CAZITS010000208.1:0-920 GCA_964542185.1 uncultured Pirellulaceae bacterium | reverse complement strand
CCAGAAGCGGTTTCTCACCAGCACGGATGGGCAGTAAGATAAGCAGTGTGGGGATTGGCGTTGCGCAGTGCTGGCACACAAGCTCTTCGTGTGTTCTCGACCAGACGGCATGGCAGCCGGCCACAGCCTGGTGTTCTGTTATAGGATAATGGGGATGAGACGGGGAATGAGCTCGCTAGTATCGCTTGATCGATGCGGTGATTCCGTGAAGTGGAACCGAATCGCCAGTGTGACTGCTGTTATTTGTGGTGGATTGCTGTGTCTGGTCGATGGTTTGGCAGAAGAGCCGACGGCAGTGCAACGCACGCAGGAGCAACGCACAGCCCTGGGCGGCAAGTTGTTTCGCAGTAAGGTGCGTTATCTGCTCATTCATCAATGTCTCCACTGTCACAATCCGGAATCACGTGAGGGGGGGCTCGATCTCAGTACGCGCGAGACGCTGATGCAGGGAGGCGACAGTGGAGCTGCAGTCGATGCGCGAGGTTCCAAGGACAGTCGACTCTATCGCATGATTGCGCATCAATCGCAGCCGTATATGCCCAAGGATGGGCCGCGGCTTGATGCCGCAGATGTGCAGGTAGTGGCTCGCTGGCTGGATGCAGGATTTCCCTATCTGGAACCGTTGACGGCGGAGACTGCCGCGCCGCAGCCACGACAAATCACCGAGCAAGATCGTCAGTTCTGGTCTTTTCGGCCGCTTGACTTGCAACTGCCTGCGGTCATGGCGTTGGCTGTCTCACCGGTGGAGCGTGCCTGGAGCAAGCAACCAGTTGACCGGTTCATCCTGAGCCGTTTACAGCAGGCTGGGTTATCTCCAGCACCGCGTGGGCGTCGCTGGCAACTGCTTCGTCGAGGCATGTTGGATTTGTTGGGACTTCCGCCATCGGTATTTGAGCAGGAGAGATTTTCTGGCCGTGATG
>CAZITS010000207.1:0-8407 GCA_964542185.1 uncultured Pirellulaceae bacterium | reverse complement strand
GGCCATGCGATAGATTGCACTTTCGCCTTCCTGAGGACGCGAACTATGGGCGGCGCGACCGTGCGTCTGGCACTTCCAGCGTAGAGTTCCTTTGTGTGCGACCACAACCTCCAGTTCAGTTGGTTCCGAGACAATGATCGCATCGGGTACTCGTGGTAAATCGAGCATTGTCGGATCAGTCCACATTTGTGGAAATGCTCGAGCCCCGGTAACACCAAATTCTTCGTCTACGGTACATGCGGCAATCACGGTAGGCCGTGGGTCAGGCCGTTCCTCAGCCAATCGTGACAAGACGGTGAGGATGCAAGCGATTCCGGATTTCACGTCGCATGCACCGCGTCCCCAAATGCGGTCCTCGCGCAATTCAGCAGCAAACGGATCGATTGTCATCCCAGTAACGGGGACGGTGTCCTGGTGTGCCTCGAGGACCAGGATTTTGCCTCCTTCACTGAGTGGTGTTGAGCCGTCAAGGCGGGCCGCAATGTTGATTCGGTTCTTCGCGATCTGCTGCCGATAGATTGTCACGTCCATCGATTCGAGCAGCGAGCTCACGTATTCTGTGACAGGTTGTTCGAAGAGTGTGTCCGACGGTGCTTCTTTCGACATCGGATTGACGCTCGGTCGACGAATCAGTTCTCGTAATGTTGTGACAACCTCTAAAGGCATGGTGCAACTCGTCGACAAGAGTGAACTGGCAATTCAGATAACAACGCGTTTGCCCCGTAGCAAATTTGTAGCCCTGCAGGAAAATCTGAAAGTCAGGCTTGGCTGGGTGGTCTTCGATCCACTTGTGATAATAACGGCTGTGATTCTAGGGCTTTACAGATTGTTGGTGAGCAGGGTATTGCGTTCTGTGTGGATTGGGACAAAATATAACGCGAGTGTTATGGTCGAGGGCAGGGAAGCTACTGGATGTGGCTTCTGGCCTGGACTTCACTGCGCCCCATGCTTTTCGAGGGTGAAGGCGTTTGAAGGTTCGAGGTCCTCCGGTTTCGGCTGATAGCGTTCTCGTTTGATTCAAGAGTGCCCAAATTTTTTTGCAGCGACATTGTGATATTATTCACGATGTGGAGGCTGGCTTTGCAAATGATGCAAGCAATCCCAATCTTGCTGTTTTTTGCCTGTGCTTTCGCGACGGCGGTTGGCATGCTGTTGGCTGGCACATTGCTGGGACCGAAGCGATCCGGTGCTGTAAAGCATATGCCCTATGAGAGTGGGATGGATCCCGCCCACAGTGCGTGGCGTCGATTTGATGTCCGGTTTCATTTAGTTGCGATTACTTTTTTGCTGTTCGACGTCGAAGTTTTGTTCCTGTACCCGTGGGCGGTGGCCAGGAAAGACAAGGAACATGGCCTGTTGGCAGTTGTTGATCAAGGCCAGTCGTCGTTGATCTTTGTAGAAGTCATGGTTTTTGTTGCGTTATTAGCCGTTGGTTTTATCTACGCATGGCGGAAGGGAGTTTTTCATTGGCGCTAGAGATTCCCGAAAACGTGGTAGTCAGCCGGTTGGATTCGTTGGCCAACTGGTGCCGTAAGAACAGCTTGTGGCCAATGCCTTTTGCGACAGCATGTTGCGGTATTGAGTTGATGGCGACGGGTGCTAGCCGCCATGATTTAGCGCGGTTTGGTGCCGAGGTGTTTCGCTTTAGTCCTCGCCAGTGCGATGTGATGATTGTGGCCGGAAGGGTCGCGATGAAAATGCTGCCGGTGTTGCAGCGCATCTGGCAGCAGATGCATGAACCCAAGTGGTGCATTTCGATGGGGGCGTGTGCCTCGACAGGTGGTGTCTTCGATACCTACGCAGTCGTTCAAGGGATTGACCGCTTTATTCCAGTTGACATGTATGTGCCTGGTTGCCCACCACGGCCAGAGCAGTTGATCCAGGCGATCATGGATTTGCAGGATAAGATCCAGCAGGAAGGTACGTTGTCAGGTAAGGAATTCGATACGCAGTCGCGCCAGCAGCCGAAGCGTGCTCTTTTGGAATTGCCTGTTCTGGGGCAGCCGATCTCGTCTTCGTTGCGGTCTTCTGTTGCCGGTGCCATGCAACAGGAACAGGGCAATACATGATCCGATCTGATGTATTAGACGCGATGCAGGACCGATTTGAGGGCCTGCAGATGAGCGAGTTCCGTGGCCAGTCGCGTGTTGTAGTACCGCGCGACGGATTCTTGTCACTGATTCACTGGCTGCGCGACGAACAGGCATTTACTTGTCTGGCTGACATCACATGTGTTGACTATCAGGCGTATCGTGATGCCAGGAACCGATTTGGCCTGGTATATCTGCTCTCTAATCTGGATACCAACGAACGATTGACGGTTCGAGTCATGCTTGATGAGGATGACCTGGTGGTTCCTTCTCTGGTTTCGTTATGGGAAGGTGCGGACTGGTTAGAGCGAGAGGTGTGGGACATGTTTGGTGTCCGGTTCGACGGTCACCCTGATCTGCGCCGGATTCTACTCCCTGAGGCATTTACTGCTTTTCCGTTGCGTAAGGACTATCCAATGCAAGGCCGCGGTGAACGCCACAATTTTCCGGTAATCAATCGAGACCAGGCGTAGTTCAGATATGGCATCTCTCTCGGAAACCGTCGGTGTTGCCGATCCTACAGAACAGGACTATCTGTGGACACTGAATTTCGGTCCACAGCATCCGGCAACACACACAACGTTGCGGATTGTGCTCAAGTTAGATGGTGAGCGGGTCGTCGACGCAATTCCGGACATCGGTTATCTCCATTCGGGATTCGAGAAAATCGGCGAACATCTCGATTACAACCAGTATGTCACGGTAACCGACCGCATGAACTACATTTCGCCGATGGCCAACAATGTGGCCTGGCATCATGCGGTGGAAACGCTTGCGGGAATAGAAATTACACCCCGCTGCAAGTATGTTCGCGTCATCGTTGCTGAACTAGCGCGGATTAGTGACCACTTGTTGTCCACCGGTGCGATGGGACTGGATGTCGGGGCATTCACGTTCTTTCTCTATGCATTTTATATGCGCGAGAAGATCTACGACATCTTTGAGACTTTGTGCGGTGCACGTTTTACCAACAGTTACACCCGTGTCGGTGGCGTAATGCATGACATTACGCCATTGGTGATCGAGAAGATACGGTCGTTTTTGGATGAAGCCCCTAAAACATTTGACGATATGCAACGGCTGGTAAATCGCAACCGTATTTTTATCGACCGAATGAAGGGTGTGGGAGTGCTCACACAAGAGGAAGCGGTTCGTTATTGTACCACTGGTCCAGTGGCACGCGCCAGTGGTGTGACTCGTGACTTGAGGAAAGACGAGCCGTATTTGGCTTACGAAGATTTCGATTTCGACGTGTGTTGTGCACGCGCGGGGGATTGCTTTGCGCGGTATTACGTCCGTATGGCGGAGATGCTAGAGAGCGTTTCGATTGTGCAGCAGGCGCTTGAGAACTTGCCAGCCGGGCCGATTGATGTGGGGCCTGAGGATCGCATGGCGTTGCCGACCAAGGAGCAGGTTTACCAGACGATCGAAGGTACGATCACGCACTTTGAACTGACAATGAGTAACCGTGGCTTCGAAGTGCCCAACGACGAAAGCTATGCAGCGATCGAGTCCCCTAACGGCGAGTTGGGTTTTTATCTGGTTGGTGATGGTAGTGACGTCGCGTATCGTGCACGCTGCCGCCCTCCATCCTTTATTCATTTTTCGGTTTTCCCGTACTTGATTCGTGGCCACACTTTGAGTGATGTGGTCGCGGTGCTCGGCAGTTTGAACATCATTGCCGCGGAACTGGACCGTTAGCTGATTTGTGGTTGTGGGTTCTTTGTAGTGTTTCGATAGCACCAGTCGCCTGAACTGGTTGAGTTTTACGGCTATTTGTGGTGAATGGAATGGATCGCGTGTTAACCGACGAGATGGTTTCCGAGATCAAAGATCTTTTTGCGCGCTATCCGACGAAGCAGGCGGTGACCTTGCCCGCTCTGCATTTGGTTCATCGTGAATTGAGGCAAGTGCCGTTGGAGGCAGTTGTCGAGATTGCTGAATTGCTGGAACTTGCGCCGGCTCAGGTGCAAGACACGTTGACGTTCTATGGGTTTTTCCATCAAGGCAAGCCACATGGCCAGACGCGAGCCTGGGTATGTCGCTCGATCAGTTGCCATCTGCGAGGTGCGGATGATTTACTTGAGCACCTTTGCGATCGAGCGGGAATTCAGCCAGGGCAAACCACCGAGGACGGAAAGCTGACAGTCGAGTTTGCAGAGTGTCTCGGGGCCTGCGATTTCGCGCCTTGCATGCTGGCTGGTGAAAAATTGCATCCTTGTTTGACCAGGGAATCGATCGAGGAGTTCGTGGAGTCGCTTGGCTAACGCATGTGTGATGGTGAGAGCGACACTTTTGAGGTGAATCATTGGTGACCGAATTTAACCCAGTACTATTGGCTCACGTCGAGGAGCCCGAGAGTCACACGCTGGACGTGTATCAATCACACGGTGGATACGCTTCATGGCAGCGGGTTCTCCGTGATGAAACACCGGGTGACTTTACTGGAATCGTCAAGCAAAGTGGCTTGCGTGGTCGCGGTGGCGCTGGCTTTCCTACGGGTTTGAAATGGACATTTCTGCCACAGGATCATCCAGGTCCGATTTACTTTTGTTTGAATGCAGATGAGAGTGAGCCCGGCACATTCAATAATCGGATTCTTATGGAGCAGGATCCGCATCAGGTGCTGGAAGGCCTGATGTTGAGCTGTTATGCCACAAGAGCTTCGACCGCATATATCTACTTGCGGTACGAATACCCTGGCTGTTGGGACCATCTGCAAGCGGCAATTGATGAATGTTACGCCGCAGGGTTGCTCGGAACGAACATTCAGGACAGTGGTTTCACGTTAGATGTCTATCTGCATCGTGGTGCAGCAGCATACATCTGCGGTGAGGAGACAGGCTTGATTGAGAGTCTGGAAGGCAAGCGTGCCTGGCCTCGTATCAAACCACCATTCCCAGCTGTAGAAGGCGTTTTTGGCAAACCCACGGTCGTCAATAATGTCGAGACTGCTGCCTGTGTAAAGCAAATCGCTGATCGAGGGGTTGAGTGGTTTCAGTCGATTGGGGTTGCACCTGATCCCGACAACCCTCGCGACGCCGGCAGCTATGGCCCCAAGCTGTATTGTTTGAGTGGACATGTGGAGCGGCCAGGGTGCTACGAGGCGCCCCTGGGAATCACGGTGAATGAATTGATCGAGCAATATGGTGGTGGTGTCTGGAAAGGACGTCGCGCTAAGGCGGTCATTCCCGGCGGCATCAGCATGGGCTTACTGAGCTCCGATGAGCTGGATTGTCCATTGGATTTTTCTGGCCCTGGGAAATTTGGCTGTTTAGGGCTGGGAACTGCCGCTGTTGTGGTGATGGATGAAACCGTTTCGATTGTCGATTTTCTGCACAATAGCTGCCAATTTTTTGCTCATGAGAGTTGCGGACAATGCACCCCTTGCCGTGAAGGTACTTCGTGGGCATTCAAGATGCTGGAACGCATTCGCCGCGGCCGCGGCCGTTTGCATGATCTCGATTTGCTGCTGGAGATTGCTGACAACATTGGCATTATGCCAGGTACGACAATCTGTGGATTAGCGGATGGTGCTGCCTGGCCCATCAAGAACGCGATTCGAAAATTTCGGGATGAGTTTGAGGACCATATTAAGCGGACGAATCCGGAGGGTTTTCAGGAAACGGATCCGGTTTTTTCACTTGAAGTATTGGAGTCACACTGAGGCGACTGGA
The DNA here is from genome assembly GCA_964542185.1 of uncultured Pirellulaceae bacterium. Taxonomy (GTDB): domain Bacteria; phylum Planctomycetota; class Planctomycetia; order Pirellulales; family Pirellulaceae; genus UBA9264. Next base: position 2,640 of record CAZITS010000207.1, on the reverse strand, counting down.
AAGTGGCGTTGTTAAACCCGGCGCCGTTGCAATCCACCTGATTCGGCATCTAGAAGCATTGATGTGCTCGGCGTGACACCGGAAGCAGAAGTGGCATAACTGATATGGCGAAAGTAATCGTAAACGACCAGGAAATTGAAATTGGTGACGACGAGCGACTGAATGGAATTCAGGTCGCTCAACGCGCTGGTGCCGAAGTTCCACATTATTGCTGGCATCCAGGGCTCAGCGTGGTCGCGAGTTGCCGTATGTGTCTTGTTGAAACGGGCACGTGCGATGCCGAAACGGGCGAGGTTCGTTTATTGCCGAAACTCGTCCCAGCTTGTCAGACTCCGGCTAAGGATGGCACGGTCTTTGTGACCAATAGTCCCAAGGTTGTCGAAGCACGCGCGATGGTCGAAGAGGATCTCTTGATCCGGCATCCAATCGATTGCCCTATTTGTGATAAGGCGGGTGAATGTTCGTTACAGGATTACCATTTTCAGCACGGCCGCGGGGCAAGACGGGCTGATTTACAGCCATTCACCAGTCGCCGCCGTACATTGGGCGATACGGTGACTTTGTTTGTCGACCGCTGCGTGATGTGTAGTCGCTGTGTTCGTTTCTGTCGTGAAGTGACTGAAACAAGCGAATTGATGGTGACGGATCGTGGGGCACACGAGGAGATTGATGTTTTTCCGGGATTTCCGCTGGACAACCCACTCTCGGGAAACGTTGTTGACCTTTGCCCCGTTGGTGCTTTGGGTGATCGTGAGTTTCTGTACCAGCAGCGTGTTTGGTTCATGAAGAGCCGTGATGGTGTGTGCGCTGGCTGTTCGACTGGTTGCTCTATCAAGATTGAAGAAAACCAGGACCGCATTTATCGGCTTAAACCACGAGAGAACCCCGAGGTGAATCAGTGGTGGATGTGCGATGCGGGTCGCTATGGATGGGACTATGTCCATGATTCGCAGCGGGCGACAGAGTTGCGTTTTGGGACCCGAGAGCAGCGAGAGAATGTTGAGTGGGGGCAGTTGTTTGATCAATTATCGGAATTGCCGCAAGGGCGTTGGGCTGCTGTTGTGTCGCCTTTTGTGACCGTAGAAGAAGCATTCTTGCTGGCCCAATTTCTGAAGACACTGCACGACAATCCACTTTTTGTGTTGGGCCCTGTGCCCCATTCGGGGGAAGACCAGACTTTCTCGAATGGCTTTACGATCGCTGCGGAAAAGTGTCCCAATCGACGTGGTGTTGAAGAAGTTTTGGCTTCCCTTGGGAATGGGTTACTCGGTTGGGACGAATTTGTGTCGCGGGTTGGGCAGGAAGATTTGGCGGGAGTCTGGATTGCGGCCGGTTATCCCACGGCGTGGCATGATGAAGGAGACGCAGAGCAGTTTGAAAACGTACCACTGCTCGTCGTGCAGGATCTCTTTGGTTCGCCGCTCTGGGAGCGAGCCAATTGGCAGCTGCCGGCGGTCACCTTCGCAGAGCGATCAGGGGCGTATGTAAACCAACACGATCATTTACAGTCTTTTACGTGGGCGATTCGACCCCCAGCGGGAGCGCAATCGGAAGGTAGCGTATTTTGGCGTTTGCTGGGCAGGTCCGGGATGTACGACTCGCAAGTCGTACTGGATGAAGTCGCTCGAGAGATTCCTTACTTTTCGGCCGCGTGCGGTGATGTTTCAGAGGTAGGTGTTAATTTGCGTGTGAATCAACTAGCAGGGGACGAGTAATCGGGCTCTTGCGGATTTCCTTTTGTGTCAATGTGCTAGTGGAATAAGACCGGCTGCCATGTTGAGTTTTGCCATCGTTGAATCGTTCGTCAAGATTGCCCTCCTGCTTGGTGGGCTGATGACGGGTGCAGCGTACCTCGTGTTGTTGGAACGTCGCATGGCGGCGTGGATCCAGGACCGCCGTGGTCCGAATCGCGTAGGTATGCCGTTGAGTTTAATCAACTCCCGTTGGGCAGATTTGCGCCTGTTTGGTTTGGGGCAGCCGCTTGCTGACGGCCTGAAGTTTATTTTCAAGGAAGAGTTTACACCGGCCCATGTTGATCGAAAGTTGTTTGTGCTCGCGCCGATTATCATTCTGACAACGGCGCTGACTGTGTTTGCTGTGATTCCTTTCGGTAGTGTGATTCCTTTTGGTAGTGCGAGCGCTGAAACTTTCACTAGCGTGATGCCGGGTAGTTCCGATAGCGAAAAACTACTTGATGCTCGACAAATTGAATTGGTGGTCGCTCCCGGTGTCGACGTAGGTATGATTTTTGTGTTTGCGTTGTCCAGTGTGGCGGTTTATGGCGTCATTCTTGGTGGTTGGGCCAGTAACAACAAATATAGTTTCCTGGGTGGCCTGCGATCGAGCGCACAGCTCATCGCCTACGAACTGCCTCTCGGATTAGGGCTGCTGGGAGTGGTGCTGGCTGCCGGTTCGTTAAACCTGGAGACAATCATCGGGGAGCAGGCCCTGAATGGCTGGTATGTGGTCACTCAACCCCTCGGTTTTTTTGTTTTCCTGGTTGCGGCGTTTGCAGAATCCGCGCGCCTGCCTTTTGATTTGCCAGAATGCGAGCAAGAGCTGATCGGTGGCTACCACACGGAATACTCGGGAATCAAATTGCTGCTCTTTCTGGTGGCTGAGTTTTTGCACATGGTGACG
>CAZITS010000206.1:0-8444 GCA_964542185.1 uncultured Pirellulaceae bacterium | reverse complement strand
GGCCCCTGCGTCCCCGGGACGTGTTGCCATTAGCTACACCGGTCGTGCCAAGACCATTCGCACTGTGACCCATCGGCTGATCGTGCATCGTGATGGTTTCACGGAACTGTATGATCACACCAGTCAGGCGGGGGAGACCCGAAACGTCGCCGCTGCGCACCCACAACTGGTCGAAAAGCTACGTGTGCAATTAACACGGCGACTGGGACGTTGAGCATCGCGGTACCTGCATTCTGGTACCTGCTGACCCCGAACTGGTGCCTCGAGTGGTGACAACCTGCCTGTTACCACCGCGGTGGGAACTCTGGTTCCAGATCATCGCGGTACCTGCTGGCCCCGAACGGGTGACAACGTGCTTGCTACCACTGCGGTGGTAGTTCTGGTTCCAGATCACCGCACGTGAAGTGTTTCAGCCGAGGGCGCGGACAGCAGAAAGTCGGCCTGTAGCAGCTTGTGGAAGTGCCGCATCGGAGCTTCGAAACCAGGAGCGTAGACACCTTGCTGATAAATTCCTGAGTGAAGTCCTGCCTGCACCCGGCGACAGATCTGCATGTCTTCCTGTTGTACCTGATCGGAGGCGCGCAGCGATTCTTCCAGGAAATCTGCCTCGGGAGGACCTGCGTGGTAATAATCGAAAAGGACCAGACATTGGTCAGGTGCGAGTGGCAGGACCATATTGGTATCCAGCCAGGGTCCATACCGATTGATCATGAAGTTGGGGTAGATCCATGCGTAGTCTGCGTGTTTACCAACGCGTTGGGCGAAGTCCGCTGTTGCATTGCTCGCAGGGGACGTTGCGGTTGGGCAGGATTGCAGCGACCAACGTTCTCCCAGGGTGGTTCGGTACGATGAGATTTCCAGTTGGCTCGTTAAACCGGGATGGACGTGTGCCACGTGGTACCCGCCATCCAGGTAGTTGTCGACAAACACCTTCCAGTTGCAGTCCAGCCGATATTCGACACGCCGCACAAATTGCATATTTTCAAATGGGTGCGTGGCAAAGCTTTCCAGCAGCGGAGCGAGCTGCGTCTCTACCGCAGCTGCTGAGTTACCGAACAGGAGCGCAATGAAAGGACCCCACTGGCTGATCTGGATCGGTTGGAGGTCGAGATTGCGTTGCTGGAGGGATTGCATTGCTCCGGCTAGCGGCGCCTTGGTGAGGTGGCCTCGTCGGTCATAGTTCCAGCCGTGGTAGGGGCACACAAAACACTCCGTATTTCCCGATCCTTCAGCGATGCAGGTGCCGTGGTGGGAACAAATGTTGTAGAAGGCCCGTGGTACCCGGGAGTCGTCCAGCACTACGACATAGGGCCAGCCCAGGCAGGTTCCGCTGAAATAATCACCCGGGTTGCGCAATTGATCCCGACGACCGACGAACAGCCACTGCTTCTGGAAAACGGCCTGTTTTTCCAGGTCCAGGAATGCAGACGAGGTGTACCAGGAGGCGGGTGGCGTGAGAGCACTCTCGATCGCAACGTCCGCTTGAAAACGCTGGATTTCGTCCGCCAGGTTGATGTCCTGTTGCATGGGGTGGGCCTTGGTTGCGCGGGAGAGTTCGGGCAACACGGGTGATTTACCCTGCCAACCGAAGCTGTTTTGCATCCCATCGCCGTGTAGCGTAACTTAACCTGGCGAGCTTGCAACAAAGCGGCGTCCTGCGCGGACAGGTAGGCGTTGCCAGAGAGCAACGTGACGCCGGTCTGTGGCCGGTGACAACTAGTACGTCAGTATCTGGATATTTTCTGGATGGGAGATCTTCATGCAGACTGTCTTCAAGCAAACTGTCAGGCAAACCGTTGGGGGGAAGCGACTGCGATGGTATTGGCTGTGGACCATCCTGTTCGCCTGCTCCGCCTGGGTACAGTCGGCCGAGCCGATTCGCGTTGGCATTGTCTCCATCGACAATTACCAGGCACTGGCCTTTACCGAGTTATTCCATCATCCGCCGGCTGACAATCCTGCGCTGCGTGGCTTGAAAGTTGTGGCGGCCTGGCCCGGTGGCAGCCCCGACCTGAAAGAGAGCTTCACCAATGTTCCGCGTTGGAAACCTCTCTTGCAAAAACAGGGTGTACGGATGGAAGAGACGATCGACGCAGTTCTGGACCAGGTCGACGCAGTAATGTTGATGACGGTTGATGGACGTCCCCATCTGGCCCAGGTGCGCCCGGTGCTCAAGGCCCGTAAGCCGGTGTACATCGGTCGTCCGATGGCCGCATCGTTGGAAGATGTGATTGAAATGTTTCACCTGGCCAGACGCTACAAGACTCCGATATTTTCCTGTTCCCAGCATCGCTTTAGTCCCGGTATTGCGCAGATGCGCAGCCACCCCGAAGTCGGAGAGGTAACGGGGTGCCTGGTCTACGGCGGCTGCCCGACCGAGCCACATCATCCCGATTTCTTCTATCATGCCATTCACAGCTTTGAATCCTTGTACGCCATTATGGGGATGGGTGCCCTTTCCGTGACGCGTGCCCGCACGGCGGAGACGGAATTGGTCACCGGTGTCTGGCGCGATGGCCGGATTGGTACGTATCGCGGAATTCGTCAGGGAACCGTGCAATACAGCGCGCTGGTGTTTGGCTCCAAGGGGATTGCTCCGGCCGGGCAGTACGGTTATCCGGCACCCGTCAATGGCGTGGTTCCGAAGAGCCGGTACAAAGGCTATGAAGGCGTGGCATCCGAAATCGCCAGGTTCTACAAGTCCCGCCGACCTCCCGTCACCGCAACCGAGACGATCGAGTTGTTTGCTTTCATGGAAGCCGCGCACGAAAGTGGGCGACAAGGTGGTGCACCTGTCCAGATTGCGGACGTGATCGCGCAAGCGCAGACGCGGGTGGCCCGACGACTCGGCGTGTCCCAACTGGATTTACCCTGAGTGTATTTTCCACAGGCGCGGACTTGTGAACTGGCCAGTAGAGATTCGCCCACGCAGTTAAGAATCGCCTGGTCGGATTGGGATCCAGGCAGCGCAGCGCCCAGGTCTTTTCCCGCAGCCTGGCATGAAAACAAGTGGTGGGCAAAGTCGTTGCGCGCATCACGTATACTGCGGGACAAGTTTCTGCCCCATCGCATGGACTAAAAAGGGAGGGTGGTCGCAGTGACCGCGTTAGACAGATGCCGAAGAGCCGAACAGGCAGTACCGCAACACGTTCCGTCCAGGTTTCCCGTCGGTCGTTCTTATCTGCCGCCGCGGTCGTCGGCTACTGGTCTATGCCGCGTCGCGGTCGTGGGCAAACGAGTTTCGATCCTGCCTCGATCGAGGCGCGGCGTAAAGCGGCCTGGCGACGGCGACCTTTGATCCTGGATGATGATGGTGATCTGGTCTACGCCGAGGAGACGAATCGTGGACCCGCGGAGTTTCTCGCGCTGCGAATGCACGATTGCCGCGCCGCCGGTGTGAACAGCCTCGCCTGGTGCATGATGTGGGGAGTCGCCCGGAAACGAAAAGCGGCCGCACGTTACTGGCAGACGCAACAACAGGGAATCCCGTTTCAGCCGAATATGCCGGATCCCACGCCGGTGATCACAAAGTTTTGTCACGAAAACGAAATGGAAGTCTGCGGTTCCGTTCGCATGAACGATTGTCACGATGGTTATGGTTTGCCGTTTTCCAAGCTGATCTACCCGTTGAAGGTCGCACATCCGGAGATGTTGATCGGCGCAGAGGCCCAGCGAGGCGCTGTGACGGACGGACTCGCGGCGGCCATGTGGTCCGGATTGGACTACGCACATCCGCAGGTGCGTGAAGACCGCCTGTGGTGGATTGAAAATTCGGCCAGACAATATGACTTGGACGGCGTGGACTTGAATTTTTTCCGCATGCCCTGGTGTTTCAAGTTCGGGGAGGAAGAAAAAAACACGCCGCTGATGACGGAGTTTATTCGACAAGCCCGTCGCCGACTGGACACCGTCAGCCGACAACGTGGACGGACGATACTGCTCGGTGTACGCGTGCCCGGTACGGTCGAAACCTGCCGCCGAATTGGGTTTGATATCGAAGGCTGGTTGCGCGAAGGATTGATCGATCGTCTTCTTACAGGAGGTGGTTACGTTTGTTATTCCACGCCGGCTGAAGAGCTGGTCAAGCTGGGACATCGCTTTGAAGTGCCCGTTTATCCTTGCATCAACTGTCCGGCCAACTACACACTGGGAGGAGATAATCTCCGCGCTGCGGCGGCGAACTTGTGGTGGGCCGGTGCCGACGGCATTTACCTCTGGAACTTCCAATACATCCCAGCCCCAGGATCGCGCGGTTACGGTCGACCCGCGCCTGAGCAATACCAGCAGCACTTGACGGAAATCGGCGATCCTCAGCGACTCAAATATTTGGATAAGTCGTTTGCGGTCAACCAGCGCGTTTGGGAGCAGTATCAGCGGGCCAGTGCGCCGGCGCCACTTCCTGTTGATTTGGGGCGGCGCGTGGGAGAAGTGACACGTGTCATTCCAATTCGTATTGGAGATGACATTCCTGCGGCACAGCGTAGCGGCAAATTACGCGATGTGGTGCTGCGCATGCAAATCGCAGGGTCGGTCCAGGGGGATACGCTGGCTGTGAAATGGGGCGCAGCAGCAGCCGAGGTTACCGAAAGCCGTAGCAAGAATCGCTACGAATTGGCGTTGCACCCCGGCGCGATTGTACAAGGAGTCAACGACCTCAAACTGGAAATTGCGCGGCGTGGACCGGCCGCCCGGCAGGAGCTGGCCGTCGAACAGATCAATATCGACGTGCGGTATCATCGCACGTAGACCCTGCCCGGCAGCGGTCTTGTTGGTCACGTACGTCAGGTCACGTATTGCATCAGGGTACCGGGACGCGGTGGTTGACTGTGACACGTGCCGCATCTCTGATCCGCGTCACGCAAAAAAGCCATACGCCTCAGCGAGGTTGTCCCGGCAGGTAATCCGGGTTGGGTGGCATCATGGCGGCAGAGACGTTCTGCCGCCAGGTGTGCAACTGTTCTCGCAGTTCGGCGACCTTGTCGGGTTCGGTCGCGGACAGGTCATGCTGCTCGCCCAGGTCATGCTGAAGATTGAACAACTGGACGGTGTTGTTTTCAAAGTATTCCAGCAGCTTGTAGTCTCCAGCGCGGATCGCTCCACCAGGGCTCTGCATCCCGTGATTGCTGTAGTGGGGGAAGTGCCAGAATAGCGCTGCACGCTCGAGTTTCCTGTCTCCCTTGACCAGGCCGGCCAGGCTCTGTCCGTCGGTGTGTTGTTGCGGTAACAGCGGTACTCCGACCATCTCCAGGATGGTGGGATAGAAGTCGGTACTGATCACCGGTACTTTGCAAACTTTGCCGCGCTGGCCTCGACGTGGCCATTTGATGATCAAGGGCTCTCGAATTCCACCTTCGTACAGCCAGCCCTTGGCACCGCGGAGTGGCAGATTGGATGTGGAGAAAGCCCGGTCCTGACGATTCGCCTTGACGACCCGCTGTGGGTTTCCGAAATTTGCCGCGGACATGCCGCCGTTGTCGGAAAACAGGATGACGATGGTGTCGTCGGCGAGATCCAGTGCCTGCAACCGGGCCAGTAACCGGCCGAGACTTTCATCGACAGACTCGACCATGGCAGCAAAGTGAACGTTATCCTGGTGTTGTTTGATTTTGACGGTGCGTTCTGGCAGGACGCGAAAATCAGACCAGGCGGGATCCCGCAGACGGGTGGTAAGGTCTTCTCGGGACAACGGCCGCCTGGCGTCGGGATTACCTTCCAGAATGTAGGGTACCTCCGTGGACGGCGTTCGTTCCTGCAGCTTGTTTCGGTACTTGTTGACCAGGTCTCGCCGTCCTTGGATGGGATCGTGAACGGCAAAATGTGACAGGTAGAGAAAGAAGGGCTGGTCTTTGCTGCTTTCGATGAATTTTTCGGCTTCGTCGGTCAATCGGTCGGTCAGGTAGGCACCGGGTGTAGCTGGCAGGCCGTCGAGTTGAAACGGGGCGTGGTAGCCTCGCTTGGGCCAACCCTTGTTCCAGCGAGGAATCTGGATGTCGAAGCCCTGCTGGAGTGGACCAAAAGGTTCTTCCCCCAGGTGCCATTTACCGATGTGCGCCGTGCGATATCCGTGCTTCTTGAGTGCCTCCGCGATTGTCACTTCCGGCAGTGGCAATTGCTGGAGGATCTTTGCGTTCTGCAATTTTTGGAAGGAGAATTCTCTGCGGCCGGGTAACCAGTCGGTCAGTTGCAGACGGGCCGGGTACTTGCCTGTCATGATGCTGGCGCGGGTTGGCGAGCAGACATGACAGGTTGCATAGGCCTGTGTGAATCGGACACTCTGTGTGGCGAACCGATCGATATGGGGGGTTTCGTAAAAAGGGCTTCCGTAGCAACCCAGATCACGCCAGCCGAGGTCGTCGATCAAGAAGAAGATGACGTTTGGACGGCGTGTTTCGGCCGCCCCGGATGCTGCCAGCAGCAATAGCAGGGCCAGGGTTCCCAGGCAGCTCGCGGCGCTGGCTTGTCTCATGGTGGCGTTCTTTCTCTCACGGAATTGGTAGACACATGTCGCATCGATTTGACGAACCGGCGAGATGGACTGCACAACGGCTTTTCTGCGATGATCTCTCGAAGTGCCCCTGGCGTATTGGGCAGGCGCGCTCATCAGTTTACTCGCGTGTTGCCGTCGATGCAGTGGGTGACTGTTGTGGCGGTCTGGAAGTCTCACGATGGTAGCGTTTACCGGCGTTAAATGAACGAAAAGGCAATGGAATCGGGTGCTGTACAGGTGCATTTGCATTTGTTGCCCGGTCGTGGCGTCAGGTTTCGAGTTTCGACATCCCCGCCTCTGCAATTACCGCTGTTTTTTTGCCTCGTCGCAGGCGGCAGCCTGGTGGATTTGGTGACCGGATCCCTGGTAGCACGAAAAAAAACAGTCTTAATGGCGTTCCGCTGGGATTTTGCGCGCGCTTGTCGCACATCCGGCCTCTAGACCATTGGGCGTCTATTAGCCGGTCGGTTTTCCACGATAGACTCAAAAAATACAACTGAAAAAAGAGCCAACGGATAAATTGGCGTTACTCGTGTCGGGTTGGGTAGCCGGGTTACTGGGTTGTTCGTCACGCGTAACGCGCCGAAACTCCTGGTAACATGCGCTCTATATAGTCTGTCATGCAGAGATGTCATTCACTTCGAAAACAGATGTGGAACAGGGACATGGAAACTGAATTGGCGAGCTGGATGGAAAGAACTGCAGGCTTGCCTCTCGCATTTGCGCAAGTGCGAGAGGACGCCCTCCAGGATCGTTGGATTGTCGACTCCTTGGCGCAAGACGCGCGCGTGCTGATGATTGCCTCAGGCGGGTGCACGGCCGCTTTGTTGGCGACACGGCCAAACGTTGCGCAGCTTCACCTTGTCGATGCTAATCCAGCCCAACTGGCTCTTGCGCAACTGAAGTTGCGACTGCTAACACTGCCTGTGGAAAAAAGATTGGCGATACTTGGCCATGCGGAAATGGACGCCAGTAGTCGCGCTGCCACACTCACGCAGCTGTTGGACGAATTACAGCAACCCACGACCATTTTTGGTCCATTCGATTTTGTCGTTGAGAAGGGCCCCGATCACGTGGGGCGCTATGAGTTGTTGTTTGACAGGTTACGCGCGATGCTGGGAGAGCATCTGCCGGAGTTGCACCGGGCAATGTCTTTAAGTGATCCCAATGAACAAGCAAGTTGCCTGACACCGGGCACCGAATTGGGAGACGCGTTTGACCGGGCTATTGATGATGCCATGTTCCTTCCCACGCTGGTGCACTTGTTTGGACCAGAGCCGACGAAAAATCCGGTTCAGGTCTTCAGCCGCCACTTTGCCGAACGGACCCGACATGTGCTCGCGACATTACCGGCCAACACAAACCCCTATCTGTGGCAAATGCTGGCGGGGCGTTTTTCCGAAAATGCGGTATCTCCCTGGTTGGAAATCGCACCTCAAGCGACGGTGCCAGAAATTCACTACACCCAGTCTTTTATGGCGCCCGTGCTGGAGGACAACGTTGAAAAATATGATTTTGTCCACATCTCGAACATTCTGGATTGGTTGACGATTGAGGAAGCGGTGCACACGCTGTCAGCGGCTTGGCGCGCCTTGCGGCCGGGTGGCATGATCCTGATCCGACAGCTCAATTCAAGCCTCGATATTCGCGCCATGTGCGAGCAGTTCCAGTGGGATGCGTCCCGATCGGAAGAGATGCAGCGAACAGACCGCAGTTTTTTCTATCGTGGTGTCCACTTGGGAAGAAAGCCATGATGGTGCACGAGTACCAGCGGGCCCCTGCCAGGCCGATGGCCCAAGCACTGGAAGTTTTTGAGAAGCAGTTCATCTACCCTCTGGGGGATAACCACTCGTTCCGCATTTCTCACGGCGAAGATTACCCCCGGTTTTTTCGGGCGATTGGCGAGGCATCCTGTTTTGTCGCCGAACAGGGTGGCTGTGTCTTCGGTACCCTCGGT
>CAZITS010000205.1:0-8446 GCA_964542185.1 uncultured Pirellulaceae bacterium | reverse complement strand
AGCTGGTGGAGAAACTCAGGGCAAACCGGCGGCAACGGAACCAGAAGCTGCGGAACCGGACTCTGTGGTAAACGTTGGTGCGGGCTCGGTTGAAGCACGCAGCCCCGCTGGATTGCTGTTTTATTTGGTGCTTATTGTCCAGTTGGCAGACGTGTTTCAATACGCTTGGGGACGTCTGCTGGGAAAGCGTGTCATCGCTGCGAACATCAACGCCAGTCGCACCTGGGAGGGACTCGTAGGTGGTGTTGCAACGGCTGCAGTTTGTGGCGTTTTGTTTTCCTGGATTACGCCTTTCAGCTGGTGGGGATCTTCGATCATGTCCATGATTCTGGCAGTGATGGGGGCGGCTGGCGGGATGACGATGTCTGCGATCAAACGAGACAGGGGAGTTACTGATTACGGTACGCTTGTTCAGGGACACGCGGGTGTCCTGGATCGCATCGACTCGCTTTGTTTTGCGGCACCTGTTTTTTACCATCTCGTGCCGTTGATTACACAACTCCGTTAGCCAGGCAGTCAGGCGGAGAGACTGGCCAGGGCGGGCTGGGCCTGGCGTCGCTTGCCAGTACCTGCAGCGTGGGCCGGTTTTCAGGGCGCTGTATCAAGCTGCGGCTTGATTGGTTGCCGTGGAGACGGTGCTTTGCACGCGGTCAGGAACGATCAATACCAGTCCGGGGTGCCGGATAGCCGGATTGGCTGCCAGCGAGGATTTGATTCTTGTTTATGTTGCCGACGTGCTGCTGCGGCGCGACGCGCATACCAGCCGGTGGGTGTGGGTAATGGGTTGCGCGATGCAACGGTGGTGGTCCGCGATCGCGCTGTTCTGGGGGGCAGTTTGACTGGAGAGTGATTCGATGGAAGAGATTCCATACTGCGATTGAATCTTTGTTTCGCAGACTGAACTGTTGACTGAGTTAATGCAATATTGCTGGCGATCGTAGTTTCAAGGTTTGCAATCTCTTTGGAGGGGATCGTTTCCCAGGTTGCGTTGGCGATTGATTTATCTGGTGGAATCACTATGTCGGTTGCCTGAGTGATAGCAGCAGGTTGCCTGATTTCGACCGCCGACTTGTTGCTGTGCTTGCTGGTCGACGCTGTCGCAGCGGTAGATTGTTGCGAGGTTTTTGGTTCCAGAAGTTGATTCAGTTGGGTTTGTAACTCCTGGTTCCACGAGACCTGCAAATCTGACAAGTCGCTGAAACCGTAATATTCTGAGAGCGTTGCTTCCCAGTTGCGGCTTTGGAGTCCACTCTCGACAAACTGGACGAATTTCCGCTTGCCTCCTCGCGCCAGCAGAAACTGGGTTACTGAATACCCTTGTGCGTAAAGTGGCAGAATGTCACGCGGGTATTCTCGCATTGGAAACATTTGGTTGAATGCGATGCCGCGGCTTGGTCGTGTCGTCAAAAAGCGGGTGAGCAGGTCGCGTTGCCTGGCTTGCTCACTCTGGTGTTCAACTGTGGTACAGGCCCCCTCGTCTGCCCATCTGGGTAGAGGTTGCCCGAAATGGGTCGCGAAGACGGTATGCAGGACTTCATGAGGCAGTACGCTATCCAGAATGCGTTCGCGTGACCCTTGGATTTGCATGGACCATCCCAAGGGCCGGCCACGATGAAATCCGAAGCTGGTTGCGCCACCAGCAGCCTGATGAGGCTCTGCCGAGACTCGGATGGGACAGATGCTTTGCCAGGGTGGCAATTCGTGCCCTAGCCAATCGAGAGCCAATTGGCGACGGTGGCGTTCTGCCGCGATGGCAATTTCTCTGGCGAGCTTGTCACCATTACCGGAGACGAGAAAATTCTGTGTGCGGTAACTCGCTCCTCGGCCAGTAGCCACTCCCATTGACAGAATGAATGTGACACAGGATGTGAGTTTCAGCAGGCGAGCATCCATGCTCAAATGCCCTTTTCATAAGGCGGTATTCGTTGGCCACGTCCCTGTGGCAATTTGACCTGGAGGCGGTTGGCAATTGCAGCGTAGTTGTCGACGGCAAGAACCGTTGGCGCTGGCAGCCTGCCACGTGCCAGATGTGCCACAGCCTAACTCGCCGGACATTCTCAGGCCAGAGTGATTTTTTCCGCCGTGGTTTTCGGCAAAACACACCGGAAAACAGGGGGAGAAGCGGTTGCAGGGGCTCGCGGATTTGCGGTCCGTCTTGCGGTTAACCAGCCTGTCGACGTTGCGTCTGATACAGATACGGGTTGAGATTGGGGTCGTTGTACATTTTGAACTGGTGGTAGGTCTGGTGACGCTTGCGGCCCGCGAAAATATCGTCGAGCAGTTCCTGCAGACTGTTGGCAAGGTCTTGTTGTTGATGCTGGCAGACCGCGAGCTTCTGGGCGACTGCTGTAATATGTTCCGGAGTCGCATCGTCACGTTCGGTTTGTTCTTGCAAGTGGTAGATGCGTAACGCCAGAATCGACAACCGATCGATTACGCTGCCGGGTGTTTCTGAGTTCAGTCGTGCTGCCGTATCGATCACGACTCCTCGCGTATCGAGCGTTTCTGTGATCCAGTCGTCGATCTTTTCGATCCAATCGTTTCGTTGCTGATTCAGCTGGTCAATGTTGCGTTTGACCTGGGCAATACGTTTATCACCGGCGTCTGGGCTACGAGCAATATCTTCTTCGTGCCAGAGTCGAAAGTTGAAGCTGAATTGCGTCGTGATGATGTTCATTGCGCCGCTTGTGTTCAAGTCAATGGGCTCATCGTGCCAACGTACTACGCACTCCCGGTGCAGCGCCATAATTGCCTTGACATCGAGCATGGAATTCCATTCCCAGTTGAAAGAATCGGACGGCCAGATAGAACAGATTGGCGGGCGATCTTAAGAGAAGTCGGCTGTCAAGGCAATTGCATCTCAGCAAGGGCCGTTGCGAACAGCCAGTCAGTACAAAAAAACGGCACGCCGTTTGGACGGCGTGCCGTTTGATTAGAAGCCTCTCTCAGAAGCTCGCATTCATTCACTGCAGGCGTGTCATCGTACCGGCGCTGTGGCCGGGCACGGTTTTACCTGCACTTACGCTGAAGGAACGGGCTTCGGAGGATCGACTGCGGGTTTCGGTGTATTGTTTCCATTCGTAACCCAAGGATAGACTGGGCGATTGAACCAGGTCGTTCCACCGCGTTTGCCAGCAGCTTTGGTTGGCTTGGGTGCCGGTGCCTTTGCCTTACTGTGCTTTGGCAGCTCGGGAAGCTTCATCCAGCTGAGATCGATGTCGGGAAGATCGATCAGCGACCTGCCACTGCAGCGTTTTTGTTTTTTGGGAAGGTGCTTCTGGATGTCGGCACCGATCTCTGAAAGTCCCTCGAAGGGATTCCAGGACCCAAACAGGCTGTGGGAAGCATGCTTCTTTCTGGCCGGTTTCGCTTTAGGAGCGCGCTGTGCCATGGGGGTCCGTTTTCCGGCAGCGACGAAGGTGCCGTGTTGCCCGCGGTAGGTTGAGTAGTCTTGTGCGGCCACGAAGGCAGCATTCGATAAGACCAGGGTGAACGCCAATAATGGATGCCACTTCATGGGTTCGATTCCTCTCATTGTGTTGGGAAACAGGTAAATATCGTTGATCTGTGGAGGTGCGACGAAATTGCGTATTTGCCGCTTGAGGACCACAACAGAGCCGATGGCAGGTTGAGGGCCAGCCGTCGTCAAGGGACGCTGTTGGTTTCCTGGTTCGATTCAATCCAAACATGCGTTATAGAATGGCAAAGGCAAACAACATCGTCCCATCTTTCTGCCGCTACTGTTGTTGGCTGTAGTGATTGGTAGCATTTATAGGAGAAGTAACGATGGGAAGCGTTCTGCGGATTTCCCATTTCACAACAGAATGACACACCGATGACGCGTTGGTTTCGGTCCGTTGGTGAACAAGATCATGCAAGCTGCTGTATTGAAACCTGGCGATTGTCGGTCGACCGAGGAGTAGTTGGTTGACGCCGCGCACCGGTAATTCGAATTTCGTTGATATGACGTCATGACTTCCAGAGTTCCTTGGGCTTCTGTTTCTCTGCTGGCGAGTGATTTGACGCAATTTGCGCCCTGGTACGCAGGCGCTCTGTGTGTGACGGTTGTATTCGGGGTGGGTATATTTCTTTGGGGTTGGAAGGCGACTCGTGGTACTACGCTCACGGGCGTTTGGATGTGGGCGTTATTCTCTTTTTTGAGCGTGGCCGGAGTTGAAGGCGCTCTTCTGTGGAACAACTCGACGGCGTCAACTTCATTTAATGAGGCGCTGCGTTATTTGGCAGCGGTTACGACCTTCTGCCCGATCATGGCGCAATTGGGGGCCAAACGCCCTCAAGTGCAAGTCTGGCCGCTCGTAGTCGCCAGTTTATGGGTGATACTATGCCTGCCGGCTGGCGAATTTCTATTACTGAAACAGGGCGCGTTAATGGAAATTAGCACTGCCCGCAGTTGGTTCCTGGTGGTGCTTTCTCTAGTGGGGTTATGCAACAATTTGCCTAACCGGTTCTGGCCTACGGTGTTGTTGTTGGTGTGTGCGCAGACGCTACTCCTGTATCCACAGCTGCCTGGCAGTACCGATTTGCTGCATCTGAATCACTCGGTACTTTGGGCGTTGGTATTGATTCCAGGCGCTGCGCTGTTACACATCCTCGGGTGGCCAGCAGAGCGGACGTGTAGCGAATCGGACCGGCTGTGGTTTGATTTTCGTGACCACTACGGAATGCTGTGGGCACTTCGATTGGCACAACGTGTTAATGAAGACCAGCAGCACAAGGGCACAGTCCTGGGGTGGAGTGGCTTTCGATCACATGCCTCGGAACCTGGCAGGGAGATTGATTTGAATGATCCGTCAGTTCGGCAATTCAGGAGTTTGCTTACGCGATTTGTTTCTGCGCAGTGGCTTGCGCAACGCGTGGCTAATTCTCGGGAGGCTAAGCCTTAGTAACGTCATTGGATTGAGAGTCAAATTCACTCAGGGCAACCCACGCGCCACGCTCAACAGAAGCAACCACGGCGTCCGTAAAGACCTGCACTCGCCAGCCGTCATACAGTCCCGGGTGCTCCGACGTCTCCCCTGAAGCACGGTCACTAATGGCAGGGAATACGTGCTTGACGAATCGATTTCCAAATCCCGGATTAGGGACGGTTTCCAGTAATTCCACAGTGCCGTCGGGCCGTACCAGAGTCAGCTCGTTTTGCAGGCGGTCGATTGCCAAAGAGCCCTCTGTGCCGTGAAGCTCGACTTCCGGTGCCAGCCCTTTCCGCAAGGTGGGCGCGTGCGAGAGAACCAGTGAGCCGACAACGCCACCGTGGAATTGCCAGATGATATTTGCGTAATCAAATGCAGTTCCTTTTCGCAGTATTGTCGTCTCGGCAGCTTCCTGCTTTTGCCCCATGTCGATTGCTTCGGTGAGGTCAATCGGACCTACATCGGGTTTGGCGGGTGCGAGTACCTCAGCGTGTGCCAAGACACGATTTGCTTCCTGGTCGATGATCCACCGTATTGTGTCGTAGGCGTGTGAGCCAACATCAGCGATACTGCCAGCAGCGGAGAGAGTCGCATCATCCCGCCAGGTAAACGGGATTGATATTGGGCGAGGGTTGTGCCAACGGTAGATCACGGACCGAATTTCACCAAGCGCACCCGATTGAACGAATTCCCGAGCCCGTGCGAAGACGGGGACGTAACGCGTCCAGAACGGGACGAAATGCCCAAGCGGCTTGTTCTGGAATGCCGTCCAGATCTGATACGCCTGGTCGGCATTCAGGCCAACTGGCTTTTCACAGAAAACATGTTTGTCCAATGCTGCGCAAGCCATTACCGGTTCAAAGTGAAACGCATCAGGCGTGGCTACGACGACGCAGTTAACATCGGGATGGTTGATGGCGTCTTGCCAATCGTCTGTGATCAGGTCTGCCTTGTCCTTTTGTTGCGCGGCCTCTAGCCGATCGCGACGTCGCGCACAGAGCGTGACAATGCGATTTTCTGCGCCCGATTCTCGAATTTCTTCACGGTAGGGGGTGCCGATATAACCCGTGGCGCCCAGGACGGCGATGCCCAGTTTCATCATGATTTCTTTTCAGCGCAGGAATGCCATTTGCAATGAACTATCAGTGCTGTTCCCAGCGAATATACCGGTCAGAAACAACGCGGTAACCCCGGGGTTACCGGCGTTGTGGAGTCGCCCTTCACTGCCCACCAACGTGTCAAGACGTAGCATGTTGGCCGACGTTTGGTGGTTTGCGGTTGCCAGATTGTGTATTCGACGCGCTTACATTTGTCGTCTGTGTTACTTGTGCGTTTTGTTTATTCCTGGCCGGTCGACTGGTGTGCTGTGTGATACGAGGCACACCAGTGGGGTTGGTTATTTGGCAAATGACCCCCAAATGAGGTAGGATTGCACCCAGATAAAGGGTGTCAGCGGATACCCCAGATTGCGGGAGGTCTGCTGTTTTTCCTGCCAACCGTTCCTTTCCATTTCCGGCTAGCTGGGGTGGTATTCAAACACACTTTTGATGGGTTGTGGGGAGTGCCTCTTAGAGATGGCGATCAGGTTACTCGTGGCAGATGACCATGAAGTGGTGCGCCGTGGCCTCGCGATGTTGCTGAGGGATACGGAAATTCAAATCGTGAGTCAGGCGTCCGATGGCGACGAAGCCGTGGAGCAAGTGCGGGAGCATACTCCAGACGTCGTTTTGCTCGATATCCGGATGCCCTCGTCAGATGGTTTGACCGCTTTGGAAAAGATTCGCCAGGAACGTCCTGAACAGCGCGTTGTCATGTTATCGACGTACGACAATCCCACATATGTCGCGCGTTCGGTTGCCATGGGGGCGACGGACTACGTACTCAAGGCCGCTGGTCCGGGCGAATTGATCGGCGCGATTCGGCGTGCGGCGAGCGATCAGGAGCCTGCTGGAAACAGCATCCTGCTACGCGTTAAAAAGTCGATGAACCGTCGCCGCGATCGCGGCGACAACAACGAGGTGCCACTGACCAACCGGGAATTGCAGGTTCTGCGTCACATTGCACTGGGACTTAGTAACCGCGAGATTGGCCATTCGCTGCGGATCAGTATTGAGACCGTCAAGGAACATGTCCAGAATATTCTCCGCAAGATGGATGCGTCAGATCGTACGCAGGCAGCGGTGTGGGCCGTCAGGCAGGGACTCGTGTGAGAACCTGTATACGCCCTGCTGAATCGCTACCAGAATAGTCATTGGTAGTTGATTAGTTCGCGCGTGGGTGAGCCTGTTCATAGGCGCGACGTAGTCCAGCAGTGCTGACGTGCGTATAGATTTGTGTGGTCACCAGGCTCTTGTGGCCGAGTAGCTCCTGCACCGAACGAATATCTGCTCCGCCGTCGAGCAGGTGGGTCGCAAAGCTGTGCCGCAAAGTGTGTGGTGAAGTGCGTTGGTCCAGGCCGGTTTGGCGGAGATATTTTTCCAGCATACGAGCGACACTTCGGGTGCTCAGGCGACGACCAAACCGATTGACAAACACGGCGGCATCCTGGCCATGCGTCTGAGGATGGACGTGCCCCCGTTGGTCGAGCCAGGTGCAGATGGCCTCCACGGCGTACGATCCGAGCGGCGCCAGTCGCTCCCGTTTCCCTTTTCCCTGAACCCGAACCAGACCGTTGTCCAGATCGAGGTCTCTGTCGTCGATCGCCACCAGTTCACTAACGCGGAGTCCGCCCGAGTACATGGTCTCCAGCATCGCCCGGTCTCGCGCACCGAGAATTTGATCCTGAGGGGGGGCGTCAAGCAGTTGCTGTATTTGCTGGGTGGACAGGAAGTGGGGCAATTTTCGGTCGGGACGGGGATTGCGCAGGGGCTTGGCGGGGTTGTGCGTGACAAGTCCTTCCCGCTGCGCAAAACGAAAAAAACTGCGGGTTGATGCCAGCCGGCGCGCAACCGATGATTTGGCATATCCTGATGCGTGAAGTGCTGCCAGGTAACCACGCAGGTCAAGCGGGGTAATGTCATCCGGGCGCGGCGGGCGACCGTAGTTTTCACAAAGATAGTCGAAGAGCAGGGTGAGGTCTTCGCGGTAAGATTTGATCGTCAGGTCGGCTGCATTGCGTTCCACAGCCAGATAGCGAAGAAAGCGTGCAATCGCCCTTTGCATGTCTGCGCCCTCGCTAGCTGCCTGGCGTTGGTTTATTCCGGGTCGGGTCGGCACACGTGGAAACAGCGCGGCCTGGCTACCTGGTGACGCGCGGAGGTGCTTTACGCTGGGCCGGTGAATGCTTGACCAGAGAGTTCAGGGACCTCATCTCTGGGGTAAGCGAATTCTTCTGTCAATTATCGCTGCCGGCCGGTCAGTACCGGTTTCAGGCAGCTTCATCTTGTTCTGAGTTATCAGTTGATAAAGGCAAGTCGAAACGCGGTTTCTTGGATTCCGTTTGGGGACCAGTCTGGCGTACCTTTTGACTGAGGACGGCAGCATCGTACCAACTGACACTCAATTCGGTGTTGGAG
>CAZITS010000204.1:3123-8446 GCA_964542185.1 uncultured Pirellulaceae bacterium | reverse complement strand
TCCGCCGTCTGTACTGAGGAACACGCATTGGCCGCCACTGCCTCCCGCGGTCAGGACGAGCGTATCGTCAGCCAGCACAACCAGATGCGGTGCGTATACAGACTTCGGCCCAACGCGGCTGATCTGCTGCCATTTCAGACCGTGGTCATCAGAAATCAGTGTGCCGCCATCGGGACGCACCACGAGGACCAGCCGCCCTGTCGACAAGCGTCCCAAGTCTCCTTCGTCGGTGTTCAGCCAACTCGTGTCGCTGGGAGTTCCCAGTTGGAGTAATGCATCGGCATCACCCGAGACGACCAGGTCTGCAGTTGCTATGCGGTCTGTAGCAGGTTTGCGGCGACGGATGATGGATAGCACCTGCCAGGTCTTGCCGTCGTCGTCGGAACGATGGATCGTACCATCCAGCACACGACTTCCCCGGTTCATATCGTAGGACATCCAGAGCAGTCGGCCGCCCGGTAATTGCAGTCCGCGCGAGCGACCACGGGTGTAGTAATTCCCGGAACTCTGCAGGGGAACGGGGGCACTCCAGGTGTGACCGTGATCGGTTGAACGAATGACCAATTGCCGGGTGTTGAGTTTCTGATGTCCGGGTGGTGCCTCGGGATAGCCATACCAGGAAGCCTGGACATTGATGATCTGGAGGAGCGTACCCTGATCGGTCACGATGGTCGCGCTGGGTCCGGCGTCCAGTTTGCCATCGAACACGGTTTTCGGTTTGGACCAGGTCAGGCCGTTGTCGCGCGAGCGACAGGCCATGATTCGGCCACCGGTCGGGGCCTGTCGCTGGAGATCCAGGCCCGCTTTGCGATAGGGCTCGATCAGATTCGGGTTGAGTTTGATAGGCGTGGCAAAGGACACGTGCCAGTAACCGGCAGAATGGACAAACAGCAACTCGCCGTTGGCCAACCGGACCACGTCGCCGACCCAGCCGATAAAATCACCCAGCCCGGGAAACGGATCGGGGCGATTGTGATCAAATCCGGTGACGCAGATGCGCGCCTCACGTAATGCTAATCCACCGACCTGACCTGGTGCTGCTGCGGCGATCGGGGAGGTGGCCAACAGTCCGAAGCTGCAGCAGAGGGTCAGAGTGGCCATTGGCACGAGGGTGGTTTTCTGCATGTCCGGTCTCCCGCAGGTGGTGTCCTGCTATACCCTATACCTTTTGACACCGGTTGTCATTGAATACCGCTTCTCAGCGACCCAGCCGTCAGCCTGGCGGGACGAAACCGTTTTGGGTGTGCCACCGGGAACGAACACTCCACCCTGAAACGGGTTGTTTTTACGAATGAACTGCCACCCTGTTTGCCCGACCTGTCCGCTTTGTCGTGAATCCGCCACAGGGTTTTTTTATGAGGACCGCCGCGTCTACTACCGCTGTTCGATTTGCTGCCTGGTGTTTGTCTTGCCCGCCCAACGGCTCTCTGCGTCCGCGGAGAAAGCCGAATATGATCGCCATCAGAATTCACCGCAGGATCCGCGCTATCGCCAATTTCTCCAGCGGTTATTTGATCCCCTGGCGGCCCGGCTGGCACCGACCAGCCAGGGACTCGACTTTGGTTCCGGACCGGGGCCGACGCTCTCTGTCATGTTTCAGGAATCCGGACACCGGATGAACATTTTCGATCCGTTCTACGCTCCCGACGAGCAGGTCTTTCAGCAACAGTATGATTTCATCACGGCCTCGGAAGTTGTCGAACACCTCCATGATCCAGCGAGAGATCTGGAGAGGCTGTGGTCCTGTCTGAAATCGGGCGGACTGCTGGGTATTATGACCAAACGTGTCATCGATCGTGAGGCATTTGCGCGGTGGCACTACAAAGCGGATCCGACGCATGTCTGTTTTTTTGCACTGGAGACTTTCGTCTGGCTGGCGGAGCGGTGGCATGCCGATCTCGCGGTGCCGGGGAATGATGTGGTGGTGTTCACCAGACCCTCCAGCTGAGCGGTGATTCAGCAGGTGGGCAGGAAGACGTTCGGGCACTGCGTTGGCAGGCTGAGGTTGGCAGGGTTGGGCTGGATTATCCCAATAGTTTTTCCACGACGTGACCGGCGACGTCAGTAAGCCGAAAGTCACGCCCCTGGTGACGGTGCACCAGGGCGGTATGGTCGAGCCCCAACAGGTGGAGCAGAGTGGCATGGAGGTCGTGGATGTGAACACCGTCTTCGGCGATCTGGTACCCCAGTTCATCGGTCCGTCCGAGCGTGCCGGGCTGGATGCCACCCCCGGCGAGCCAGATACTGAAGGCACCCGGATGATGATCGCGCCCCAGACGCGTGGGTGTGGGTGCTTGCTGGACCATCGGCGTACGTCCGAATTCTCCACCCCAGATGACGAGTGTCTCGTCGAGTAACCCGCGCTGTTTCAGGTCCTTGATCAACGCGGCGGCTGGTTGGTCGATTTCTCGACACCGTTGGGGTAACGCGTGCAGGACATTCTGATCTTTGTCATTGAATCCGTGATGGTCCCAGTGACGATGGTAGAGCTGGACAAAACGGACTCCCCGCTCGACCAGGCGTCGCGCCAGCAGGCAATTATTGGCAAAGGAGCTGTCACCAACTGCTGCACCGTATTGACGCAGGGTAGTCGCTGATTCGCGCCCCAGGTCGGTCAATTCGGGAACGCTGGTCTGCATCCGAAAAGCCAGTTCGAAGGCAGCGATGCGGGCACCGATTTCGGGGTCGCCGATGTGCTCTTGTTGGATCTGGTTCAAGTCGCGCAGGGCCGCGATCGTTTGCCGCCGGGTCCGGCGCGTGACCCCCGGTGGATTGGAGAGAAACAGCACTGGATCTCCGTCTCCGCGAAACCGGACCCCTTGGTGTGCCGTCGGCAGGAAACCGCTGGTCCAGTGATGGAATCCCACTGGAGGACCTTCTGGTTCGCCCGACGCCAGCACGACAAAGCCAGGCAGTTCTTCACTTTCACTGCCCAACCCGTACGTTAGCCAGGCGCCCAGTGCCGGGCGCCCAGTGAACGCGGATCCCGTGTTGTAGAACATCACCGCGGGATCGTGATTGAATTCCTCGGTATGCATCGACCGCACGATGGCCAGGTCATCTGCGACGGTTGCCAGATGGGGCAAGAGTTCGGATATCTCTGCCCCGGACTGGCCGTGTTGCGCGAAGCGGAACGAGGAACCCGCCAGGTTGGGAGTGCCCTTAATGAAGGCGAACTGGTCGCCACGAATCAGGTCGGCCGGGACGGGCGTGCCATGCAACGCGTTCAAGCGCGGTTTGTGGTCGAGTAGTTCGAATTGGGACGGTCCACCGAGCATAAACAGGCAGATCACTCGTTTGGCGCGGGGCGCGAAGTGCGGCATCCGGACCGCCAGCGGGCGGTGGCGTGGTGCCGGTTGGCGCGCGGCCCCAGAATTGCGATTCAGAAGTGAGGCCAGACCCAGCGCGCCGATGAAGCCACCGGTCGTGCTGCTGAGAAAACGGCGGCGCGCGGTCACCTCCGTGGCGGCCTCCAGGGGGCAGTCGTGCGAAGCGGAGTGGCCCCCGCTGTCGGTTATCCGCGCGTGCCCGTCGTTCAAGGTTCTATCCCTTGGTAATGGTTTCGTCGAGGTTCAGCAGGAGGCTGGCGAGGATCGTCCAGGCAGCCCACTCACTCCTGTCGATTTGGGCAACCGGCGACAGGTCAGCCGCAGTGATTAACTTGTCCGCATCGGAGTGGTGGTTGCGATAGTAGTCCAGTTGTTGTTTGTAGAAGGTGACCAGCCGCGCCAGTTCGAGTGGTTGCGGTCGCCGGCTCAGACACAGGCGAAAGGCAAAGACGATCCGATCTGACTGGCTGGAGTGGTCCGCCTCAATGGCCCGTAATCCAAGTGCTGCTGCACACCGCAAGAAAGCCGGGTCGTTCAGCGTACTCAGAGCCTGCAAGGGTGTGTTACTGCGGGGCCGCCGTACCGTACAGTGCTCACGGCTCGGCGCATCAAAAATGGCGAAGGCAGGATAGACGGTGGTACGTCTCCAGAACGTGTACACCCCGCGGCGCGAACGTTCGGCAGCCGCAGAAGTGGGCCACTTTTCCATGTCGAACCCCCGTGTACCGAACTCGAGCCAGAAACCGGCCGGTTGTAGCGGGTAGACGCTGGGTCCTCCGATCTGTTGATTCAGCAGTCCACTGGCGGCCAGGGCGAGGTCGCGAATCGTCTCGGGAGCCAGGCGAAATCGTGGCCCGCGGTCTAGCCAGGGTCCAGCCAGCGGCGGATCTTGCTGGGAGGATCGGACCGGGGTCTGGTTTTCCCCTTGGTGTGGCCTGTGCGTCGCTTGCTGGTAGGTACGCGAGGTCGCAATGAGGCGGTGCGTTGCTTTGACACGCCAGCCCGCATCGACGAACTCACGTGCCAGCCAGTCGAGCAGCGCAGGATGTGAGGGGCTTTGGCCGCGCTTGCCAAAGTCGTCGCTGGTCGCGACCAGTCCCGTACCGAAAAATCGCTGCCAATAGCGATTGACCGTGACGCGTCCTGTCAGCGGATTGTCGCCTGCGACCAGCCAACGCGCCAGGTCGAGCCGATTGGGCGGCTCCGATTTTCCCACGGCGGCGGGAAACGGATGTAAGGCTGCCGGGACGGCAGGAGTGACGACTTCTCCTGGGTTGCCGATGTCGCCGCGCAGATGCACCCGCGTGATGCGCCGTTGAGAACGCTCTTTGAGTACCATGGTATTGGGCATCGATTTCAATAAAGCGGTTTCCGACTGAAGCAGTTTCTCACGTGCTGCGGTTTGCCCGTCAGTCAAATTGGCTAGCGCGCTCCGCAGGCGGTCCCATTCCACCTGTTGCTCGGATGACGGGACACGCAGCAGCGGTTCCAGGCTGCTATTGGGTACGCCACCCGCGACATCTGTGGTCTGGTTGAAGAATGCGTAGAACGCAAAGAACTCGCGTTGTGTAAATGGATCATAGACGTGGTCGTGGCAATGTGAGCAGGCCAAAGTGGTACCCAGCCAGACAGTGGCTGTCGTGTTGGCGCGATCGACGATCGTCTTGACACGGTCAGCTTCCGGGTCGACACCGCCTTCCTGGTTGATCATGGTGTTCCGGTGAAATCCGGTGGCGATCCGTTGCGCTCGCGTGGCCGCGGGGAGCAGGTCACCCGCGATTTGTTCCACGGTGAATTGATCGAAGGGGAGATCTGTGTTGAGGGCGTTGATCACCCAGTCGCGGTACGGCCAGATCGGTCGTCGCACGTCGATGTTGTAACCGTTGGTGTCAGCAAAGCGGGCCAGGTCGAGCCAATAGCGTCCCCAGTGTTCGCCGTAGGCTGGCGAAGCGAGCAGGCGATCGACGACCCGGGACCAGGCGTCGGGGCGCTGG
>CAZITS010000204.1:0-3113 GCA_964542185.1 uncultured Pirellulaceae bacterium | reverse complement strand
TGGTCGGCCAGAAAGCTGTCGACCTCGTCGAGGCTGGGGGGGAGGCCGATCAAGTCCAGGGTCACGCGTCGCAGGCGTACCGCGGGGCGGGCTGGGGGATTGAAGGTCCGTTGCCCCTGGCGGAGACGGGCCAGGACAAACTGATCGACCGGGTTGGCGACCCGGCTCGGTTGATCGATCTCAGGGAGTTGCGGCCGCCTGGCCGCCTGGTAGGCCCAGTGCGTGCGACTCGCGGATCCACTGGGCGCAGCGGCGCGTGTCTCTGCCGCAGGCGTTGCGCAGCTGACGGGAATGCCGATCAGGAGAATGAACCACGGACGCATAACGAAGCCAGTTGTTTTGCCTCGACCAGTCGGATGCTCAGCCTACTTTAGTCGATTGAAGGCGCCCAGGCGAACGACCGGCGCTGCGACTATGGGTTGTGATTCCAGCGGCCGCGTGGTTTGCAATGCTGGGTTCCCTCGTGGGGAGAGGGTAGAGCCAGCGATGGTCAAGGTGTGAATTGCAACGCGTACAGGTCGGCGCCTTTAATCAGGATTCTTAAACGCAGGGGAACACCGGACAAAGCACTCAGGTCACTGCCCCGCTGCCACTCGACGACGCGTTCCAGGGAATCGCCGAACAGCAGGTGGCAATCGGTCGCCTGATAGCCGTCGAGTGGCTCACCTGCCGGAGTCTGAATTTCGACGCGGATGCTACCTGCTGCGGAGGTCTCCAGATTCAATTTCAGACGGGTTCCCGACATCGTGAAGGGGCGCGTCAGCAATTCACCGCCCCGCAAAGGGGCAAACGCAGAGACGAAACCATCCAATCGCAGGCGATAACGACGTAATTTGCACTGCCTCCAGAATCCCTCATTGACGTACAGCGAAAGCTCGTTGGGCGCAGCAGGAATGTTTGATTGCGTTTCGATCAATCCCCACGACTGGAAGTTGTCGCCGTAGACCCAGCGTTTTCGGGCAGGGTTTCCCGGGCGGATAAATGCGTCGTCCCAGAACTTGAAACGCTGGCCGTCGCGACTGCTCATCAGGCCTCCGTCGGAATAAGCGGCGCCAAAGTACTTGACGCTGGCGGCGAGTTTCCGGTTGAGGTCGGTTAAGGTGGCTCGGCTGTCGACGTAACGCGTCGGGAACCCCAGATAGATATGGGGTGCCCGGTGATAAGGTTGAATCTGGTTGGTATAGAGCTGGACATAGGGTGATGTGGGTGACGGTCGGGAGGTAAACGGGATCCACCGCTCGTCTGAGTATTCCAGCCAGTGCGGTTGGGACCAGTGAAGAAAATCGGTGGAAGTCGTGGTCATCACGTCTTTGGTCGATGTTTCTTTGCTGGCCGGAGTGAGTTGACCTGGCCCGCCTCGGAGTGCCCGATGAAAACCAACATAGCGCTGCCGCACGGTGTCCCAAAAAGCCAGGTTCTGGGAATCGAAATAACCCGTTGTGATTACCGGTGCGTCGTGCATCGGTGCCCAGCGAATTCCATCGGGAGAGGAATAGACGTGGAGACCTCGCTGTGGTTTGTAAATCGCCACAATGGCTTTGTAGCGATGTTCGGCAGGGCAGGCGGGATTGCTGTCCTTGAAGGGGACAAAGGCGTGACAGATTTCGCCAGACAAGAGGATGTTGTTTTTCCTGGACCCGCGAAATTCCACCAGTCCCAGGTCGGGACGCGTCCAGTGGATCCCGTCCTGACTTTCGGCGTAACAGGTGACGTTATAGGGAATCGAGTACCCGGCGGCGGTCGTTTCGATCTGCGAGCCACGGTAGTACATTCGGTAACGATCCCCGTCCCGGAAAATCGTATAGTAGAGGGTGCGATTTCCCTCCCAAGGCGTATCGTGCACGAACACGTCATCGGTTGGCACTGGATGATGGAGACGCAAGCGCGCCTGGCCGGTCAACTGTTCGATCAGATGTTCGTCGAGCAGCAACTCGCGCCGACTGCCAATGTCGATCGTTTCGTCGGCTGTCACAGTCTGTGGGGCCAGATACAGTGCCAGGTACAGCAGTTTGACCAGCAGGATCAGTTGCAGTGGCCGCAGTAATGTCATTGGGGTATTTCTGGCAGTGGTGTTTGGCGGATGGCGTGCCCGATGCGCTGGTTAACCTGCTGCACCTCGTCAAAGCGATGGCCGTGCAGCATAAAGCCGTGGAGGACGCCAGCCACCCGTTCACGTGCGACGGGTACTCCCGCCGCGGTGAGTCGATCTGCGTAGGCTTCGCCTTCATCCCGTAACGTGTCGTATTCGGCGGTCACCACGTAGGCGGGTGGCAGGCCTTCCAGGGAGCGACACCGCAACGGAGAAGCTTCCGGATCGGTCCAGTCATGCTGTCCCAGGTACTGCTGCCAGAACCAGTGCATCGAGTCACGTGTCAGACCATAACCTTCGGCGAACAAGCGGTAGGATTCGGTTTCCAGGTCGCAATCGGTGACCGGGTAGAGCAGCACCTGGTAAGCGAGATGGATGTCTTCCCGGGTGCGGGCGCGGATCGCTACGACGGCCGCCAGGTTACCGCCTGCGCTGTCACCGGCAACACAGACGGCGCCGTCGATCCCCCATTCCTGACGACGCTGGTTGGCCCACAAAAGCCCCTGCAGGCAGTCCTCGATGGCCGTGGGGAAAGGGAATTCTGGAGCCAGACGGTAGTCCACTGAGACGACAACCGCATGCGCCGCGATGGCGAGTTGCCGACAGGCACCGTCGTGTGAATCGAGATTGCCAACGACCCACCCACCACCGTGGAAGAAGACGATCAGGTTCCGTCGTTCGGTCGGTTCGTGGGTGGGATGGTAAATCCGCGCCCGGAGCGTATGCCCCGAATTATCGATTTCTTGTTCATGGACTTTTGGTACGTCAGGCAGCGGCCCCATGGGGGTGGCGAGGCGCTGGCGGGCTTCGTCCGGTGTGACGGTCGAGATGGGGGGCAGATTAAGGGCCTCCAACTCGGCCAATAACCGAACCGCTTGTGGGTGTAGCGTCACATTCATTCCTTGGTTTTGCGGAGGAGCAAATCGCGGGCGAATTTGCGCACTTTCCCTCCTGCCATCTTCAGGATCTGCAATTCGATAGTGCCGCTGACGGGGGCGCCCACTTCGGTAGATGCTTGCTCCAG